>JANNOR010000035.1:0-12065 GCA_031399265.1 Cyanobacteria bacterium SOY_34_metabat_3
GATCAGCGGCTTCAATTCATGAATAGCGCTTTCGATGGTCTTGGCGAAGTAGTTCAGAGTCCCTTCGCCTATGCCATAGATGCCTTCATCCGTGGTGACTTTGGCGAAAAGCCAATTCTTCCAGGGGTTTCCAGCTATGTAAGTTTCTATCGACAAGTACAAAATCATCGCATTTTAGGCGAACTCGCCCTGCAATTGCTGGCTTGTCAAAATGCTGACGCTACTTGGGCGATTATTGCTGAAGAAAGTGTCTTGACATTAGCTACTGATTTTCCTGAAAAATCAGATGATTCCGCAGCTAATGTTTTAAATGAAGGGATGCTAGTATTAGCAGATATTGGCGAAAATGGCGAAGTTTTACAGGTGCGCTCGGCTGCAAATTGGGTGCTAGAATTAGTAGATCAATATTTAACAACAGGTTTTACTCCAGATTTTTTGCAGCTAGAAGCCCAGAAAGCCGAAAATTGGCGGCAATCTCTAACTTTGCAAAGTCAAGAATTGTCTCGCCGCTCGATCGAAGTTGAAGCCCGCCGGGAACAAATTCAAAATTTAGAAGCAAAACTCCAGCAGGAAAAGCAATTGCTCGAAAGTTCGTTGGCGAAGCCCTCGCAGAGGATCGCCCAATTGGAGGGAGACAATTGAACACAAAATTTGAAAATTAGAGCCCGCCGAATATAATTCCGATGCTCCACAAACAAAGTCCGCCTACGCGGACTAAGATCGAAGGAGTATGATTGAGCTAAAGCACTTTGGACTTGATCCAAGCGGCGGGAAGGCACAGCAATTTCTGAGAATTGGTAACGTAAGCACGCTTCTGGAAAACGTCGTACTGATTCCGTTCGATCGCATTTAAGATTCTGCTGTAAAGCATGGTAGCAGCCCAAACAGTCCAGCGGATATCGGGACTGAGCACTTTGATTCCGGGCTCGGCGCTGGCGTATAATTTTCGAGCTCGCTGAATTTGAAAGCGCATCAATTCCCGCCAGCGGTTGTCAATCACACCGTTGAACAAATCTGCTTCGGTATAGTTAAACAAGGCTAAGTCTTCTAAGGGAATATAAATGCGGCCGCGGCGGGCGTCTTCTCCGACATCGCGCAGGATGTTAGTCAACTGCTTGGCGATACCGAGGGCGATTGCTTCTTCTTTGGGAATTTGACTCCCCCAGTGCCAATTCCAGTTAGCAGGGGAGTTGGACTCGTCCACGCCCATCACAGACATCGACATCATCCCGACTGTACCGGCTACCCGATAACAGTAAAGATTGAGCTCTTCAAAAGTTTCGTAGCGGCTGCGGTACAAGTCCATTTGCTGGCCCGCAATCATCTCTCGAAACGGTTGAATGTCGATCGGAAAACGAGACAAAGTATCCACCAAAGCCACGTCGTAATCGTCGTGTGGGTGGCCCGCAAACATGGATTCTAGGCGTTTTTCCCACAAATTTAGGGTTTCAGGGGTCGTGGCCTCAGAACCAGGCCCGTCTACGAGTTCGTCGGTGCGGCGGCACCAGACGTAAATCGCCCAGATTGCCCGACGCTTAGCTTCGGGCATGAGTTGAGTGCCTAAATAAAAATTTTTGGCATAACTCGCTGTGACTTGGCGGCACAGTTCGTAGGATTCATCCAAAGAAGCCAGAGTTCTCATGCACTGGAGTTTTGACAGTTGCAGCATCCGAGAATAAGAAATTTAAAGATTAGAACTGATTTTCCCCCGTTTAGAAAACGGGAGATTCCTTTACGTCTTTATGAAAAATTCTTAATTTTTCATTTTTTATTGGGCGTTGAAATAGCCTGCGCTGTCAGCTTACCAGAAAGCACGGCACCTTCCATACTCGCCAAATAACGCTGCATCGTATAATCCCCCGTTAGGTAGAAATTGCTAATGGGAGTTGTTTGTGAGGGACGACACTTCTGGCGGCCAGGAGTAGCTTTGTAGACGGAACGAGGGGTTTTGACTACGTGATATTTCAGCACTTTAGCGTGTTCTGGGATTTGATCGGGAAAGAGTTTTTCTAACTCGACCATTGTGGCTGCGACGATATCTTCGTCGGATTTGCCGATCCAGTCCTTTGCCGGTGCGAGTACCAGTTCCAGCATTGATTTATCTGGGTTGGCATATTCGCGGCAGGTGTTGCTCATGTCGGCGTAGACGCTCAACAAGGGCGATCGCGAGAACAGCAAGTGGTCGATATCAGTTAATTTGCGATCGAACCACAAGTGTACATTGATCACGGGCACACCCTCCAAACCTTCGAGCTTTTTGAAATAGTCCATTTTGCCCCAAGGTTTCGGCATCATCAGCTTCAGCGGGTCAACCGGCATCGCCGAAACGTAAATATCGGCTGTCAGAATTTCTGACTGTGCTCCTTTTTCGCCCCGAATCTGAAACCCGCGCACTGTGTTGTCATCGTTGAGCAAAAACTCACCAATGGGTGCATTCAGCCGTAATTCGCCACCGCGCTCAGTTATGTAGTCTACCATCGGCTGACACAACCTCTCTGTAGGGGGGCCGTCTAAAAAAGCCATTTTCGAGCCTTTTTTCTCTTGCAAGAAGCGGTTGAGGGCTGTCAGCAGAATGGTTGCAGATATTTCGTGGGGATCGATGAAGTTGAGCGCCTTGGACATGGCGATGAATACTTCTTTTTCGACTCTGGGGGGGACATTTTGCTTTTTCAGCCAGTCGGAAAAGGAGTATTTGTCCATTTCTTCGACGTATTTCTGGCCTTGAAGTATCGCCGGAATCAAACCGATGCCGAAACTGATTTTTTCGCCCCAAGTGAGCATATCGTTGTTTCTGAGGATAGCCACAAGGCCATTCAACGGAGCCGGAATGTCGGGAAAATCAAACCGCGAATAGGTTCCGGGAGTTTCTGGCTGATTGAAAATCATGGAATGTTCTTTCCATTGCAGCCTATCTTCAATGTCAAGTTCTTTGAAGAGTTGGAGCATATTCGGATATGCACCAAAGAAGATGTGGAGGCCGGTTTCGTACCAGTCGCCATCAGCATCTTTCCAGGCGGCTACTTTGCCGCCGAGTACGTCCCGACTTTCCAGGAGGATGGGGGTGTGGCCCGCGTCGGTAAGATATTTTGCGCAGGAAAGTCCTGCTAAGCCTGCTCCGGCGATCGCAACTCGCATTTGATACTACTTGGCCTCTGTGTTCGCTTCGTTTTCATTATACTTTACAACTCGTTACAATATTTTGGGGAAATCTGTAGGGAAACGGCACTGCCGTGTCCGGTGCGGGGCGATCGGGTTTTTGCGAGAAAGCTTCGTTACACAGTGCACAAACCCCAAAAAACCCGGTTTCTTGACTCGGAGTGGGGTACTCAGAAACCGGGTTTTTACGACGATAAAACTCCGTTACACCGTGCAGAAACCCCAAAAAACCAGGTTTCTTGACTCACGTGCGGTTTTCAAAGATGAAATGTGTCAGTTTTAATAAAATTGCGATCGTGTTCTTTTGGTCGATCGCCATTGCAGACAATTCACGATTGTGGTTCGATTCCTACCGATCGCAATTGAGCGCGCAATTGCTCTAATTCGTCTTCGGCGCGATCGGCTCTTTGTTGTTCGCGATCGGCTCTTTCAGCTCCCGATAACAGCAGATTACCTTGACTATCCCACCAGCGCAACCAAGGTAATTCCATATTTTGATAACTACCTTGCCAAATTCCCAACTCAACTCCTAACTGCGGAATTGGATAATGACCGCGATCGTTTGCTGCGACTAATTCATATCTATTTTGAATCAGACTGTAGACTTCAACACTAGCCTTGCTTACTTCATAAATTCCATAAAATGCCGGACGGATCGCATTTTCATAAACCCAGAATTTTCCTGGTTTAGTTTCCTGTTTGTCGGTACGCAATAAAGGCGTTCTATTCCGTTCTTCCGACCCATTACCGGATACAAACTCTAACACGATTAACGGTGCTACAAACTCTTGCCACATCACGTAAGAACGGCGATATTTACCGTCTAGTGTTGGCGGAACATTGGGCACGTAAAACCAGTCAGGCGCTTCTGCACCCTTTTCTAATGGGTCAGTCAATCGCCAATAAATGCCGCTATCTTGACCGATACAATAGTTACCGTCAGTGTGAATTGTTTCTAGAATGGGAGTAATTGAATCGGTTAGTAGGATACTTTGGGGATGTTCTTGAAAGTTTTTCACAAAAGTACCGTCTGATTCGGGTAGTTGAGTATGATCGGGCCAGCCTGTGGGATTGTTTTCTACATCTAAGGAGAATTTCATGGTTTTATGGTGATCTGAGGTGTTTGTGCGATCGGATTTTAATTTCGATTGTATGCTAACTCAATACATCTAACTCATGCCTCTATCTCCCAATCCTCCAGATGCAAACCCTCAACGCGGCTGAACTCGCGGGTATTGTGAGTTACAAGAATTAGGTTGTTGGCAAGAGCAATAGAGGCAATCAATAGGTCATTAGGGCCAATTGGTGTTCCAGATGCAGCTAGCCCGGCGCGAATTTGACCGTAAATTACAGCAGACTGGTCATCAAAGGGAAGAGATATAAAGCGATTAAAAAAATCTTGCTGTTGAGCGATCGAACGATCGGGATTGTTGCTTCTCATAGCTCCATAGAATAGTTCAGCTTTAACAACAGAACATACTGCTACCTCATCTGAAGGTAGAGCCTGTAACCTTCGCAAGACTCCAATTTCTCTACCGTTCAAGTAACCGATACAGGTATTGCTATCCAGCAAATAAATCACAGCAATTCCTCCCGTTCCTCAAATTGCCCTTGTTCTCCCCGCACCAAAGGTTCATCCTGAAAACATCCGAAAGTTCTCTCAAAAAAATCGGGCGACCAGTCTAAATCTTCCCGTGTTTTAACCTCAGTTACCAGTCCTATGCGCTGGAAAACTACAATAACTTCTAAATCTGTATCTTTAACCCCAACCGGGACTTGCAAATGCAACATCCCGTCCGAACCTACGCGCGATCGCACTTTAATACTTTGCATAACTTTTGCCTCCTTAAGTTTGTACTGAATGAAAAATAATCTAGATATATCTCACTATTATATCTGTGCTTTTTTCATCACCTGCCAAGGCTATAATTTATTCTCTATTCTAAAGCTTAGGTTGGGTAAAAGAAGAAAAACCAACCTACAAACGCGCGCTTGCTAAGGTCGATCGCACCAAACCAAACTCAGCCGCTAACCCCAAGTGAGGCAATCCCCCCGCAGCCCCCGCTTCTCGACACGGTACAATTAGTGCAATCATACTTAACGCTTATATTGAAAAGGCTAAACACAACGCCACAGGAGACAACAGACGCATGGGTAAAGTAGTTGGCATTGACCTCGGAACAACAAACTCAGTAGTAGCCGTCATGGAAGGCGGCAAACCGGTTGTGATTGCCAATGCAGAAGGGATGCGGACAACTCCCTCGGTGGTTGCTTTCACAAAGGAAGGAGAACGCCTTGTCGGACAGATGGCCAGACGCCAAACTGTTCTCAACCCGCAAAACACGTTTTACGCCGTCAAGCGGTTCATCGGACGCAAATATACCGAACTGACTTCAGAAGCAAAGCGCGTCCCTTACACGACTAAGCGCGAAGAAAACGGCAACATCAAACTCAAGTGTCCCCGCCTGAAAAAAGATTTCGCCCCAGAGGAAATTTCGGCGATGGTGTTGCGGAAGTTGGCGGATGAAGCCAGCCGCTATCTGGGACAAGAGGTGACGGGGGCTGTGATTACGGTTCCGGCGTATTTCAACGACTCGCAGCGGCAGGCGACGCGGGATGCGGGACGAATTGCTGGACTTGATGTCAAACGAATTTTAAATGAACCGACAGCGGCTTCTTTGGCTTACGGTTTGGAGAGGCGAGACAGTCAAACTATTTTAGTGTTTGATTTGGGCGGCGGTACTTTTGATGTCTCGATTTTAGACGTGGGAGACGGAGTATTTGAAGTTAAATCAACTAGCGGCGATACTCAATTGGGCGGCAATGATTTTGACTCCAAAATTGTTGATTGGTTGGCAGAACAATTCTTAGAAAAAGAAGGAGTTGATTTGCGTAAAAATCGCCAAGCTTTGCAGCGCTTGATCGAAGCAGCAGAAAAAGCAAAAATTGAGCTGTCGGGAGTTGGCGTGACGGAGATTAATTTGCCGTTTATCGATGCGAATGAAGATGGGCCTTTGCATCTGGAAACGCGGCTGACTCGCGGTCAATTTGAGGGGCTGTGCACCGATTTGGTGCAGCGGATACGCCGTCCGGTGAAACAAGCTTTGGCTGATGCAAATTTGAGTCCTTCTCGCATTGATGAAATTGTGCTAGTCGGCGGTTCGACTCGCATTCCTTTGGTGCAGCAAATAGTTCGCAGTTTGATTGATAAGGAGCCGAATCAAAATGTGAATCCCGATGAAGTTGTGGCTGTGGGTGCGGCAATTCAGGCGGGGATTTTGGCGGGCGACGTGCGGGATGTACTGCTGTTGGATGTAACGCCGCTGTCGCTGGGCTTGGAAACGATCGGCGGTGTGATGAAAAAACTTATCCCGCGCAATACTACTATTCCTGTAAGGCGATCGGACATTTTTTCCACTGCTGAAAACAACCAAACTGTGGTAGAAGTTCACATCATCCAAGGGGAACGAGAATTAGGCAGGGACAATAAGTCTTTGGGACGGTTTAAACTGACGGGAATTCCGCCGGCGCCGCGGGGAATTCCGCAGGTGCAAGTAGCTTTTGATATTGATGCTAACGGGATGCTGTTGGTGACGGCTTTGGACAAAACTACTGGGCGGGAACAAAGCATTACCGTGCAAGGTGCTTCGACGCTTTCTCAGCAGGAAGTGAATCAAATGATTCGCGATGCCGAACAGTTTGCTCAAGCTGATAAGTTGCAGCGGGAAAGGGTGGAAAAACGCAATCGCGCTGAAGCTTTAGCTTATCAGGCGGAGCGGCAGTTGCGGGAAGTTGCGCTCGATCGCGGAATGCAGTTTGCTCAAAGAAGCCGCCAGCGAATTGAAACTTTAATTCGGGAATTGCGAGACAGTTTGGAACGCAACGACGAGCGGGGAGTTGACCAAGTTGGTTCGGATTTGCAGGATGCTCTTTACGATTTGAGCCGGGAAGTTGCAGCGTTTGCGATGGATGATGAGGATGATGATTTCTTTGAGTCTGTGAAGCGCACTTTTGCTGGCGATGGTAATAAGCGGCGCACGGATGATTTTAGCAATGCTAAGCCCTATCGCCGATCGACTGTCGAGCCAATTCCCGATCGCCCTTACGATCGATCCTACGATCAAGATCGCGATCGATCCTACGATCGCGATCGCACTCCCGAGCGCAGAAGCAGTCCCAATCGCCCAAGTCGCCCCTATCAAAATCAAAGCGACGATTGGGATGATGACGACGATTGGCTGTAATTGAAGGAAGAAGGAAGAAGGAAGAAGGAAGAAGGAAGAAGGAAAATAGCGGATTTTTAGCATAGAATATGTGACAGCCCTTTTCCCACTTCTTCTGGACTTCTTTTTTCTCTCCTCTACTACACTAGACTTCTTGGAAATAGATAGAGATTACTATAATAAGCAAGGAGAAAACTATGTTATATGGCCCATAGAGAACAATTTATCTGGCAGCGAGGTATTTATCTTTGTCAACTTTGCTACGAATTAACAAAATCATTTCATTCATCTGAACTTTATGGTATTACCAGTCAAATCCGCCGTGCATCTGTATCAGTACCAGCTAATATTGCTGAGGGATATGGACGTGTTACCAGACAAGAATATATTCGATCTTTACGAATAGCTCTCGGTTCGCTAAGAGAACTGGATACTCATCTAGTGATTTCTGAAAGAGTGGGGTTGGCCGCACCAGAAAAAATCTCACCCGTTGTCAAAGAAGTAGATGAACTCACCCGATTAATTGTCAGTACAATCAACAAACTACAATAATAGAACCTCAGCCCTCTTCCTTTTTCTTCTCTCTTCCTTCTTCCTTCTTCCCTCTTCCTTCTTCCTTCTCCTACTATGCAGAACTTTCGCAATTACTATCAAATTTTGGGAGTGCCCAGAGATGCTGCGGCTGATGAAATCAAAAAAGCCTATCGACGGCTGGCGAGACAGTTGCACCCCGACGTAAATCCGGGTGACAAATCTGCGGAAGATACGTTTAAGGATATTAATGAAGCTTACGATGTTCTGTCTGATATCGATAAGCGCGCTCAATACGATCAGTTTAGTAAATTTTGGAAACAAAAAGGATTTCAAAACAAACAAGGCGTGCGAATTCCCAATTTTTCAACTTGGGGAAGTAGCAAAATTAGCAGCAAAAAAACTGCGGAAAATGTCGATTTTAGCGATTACTCTGATTTTAATAAATTTTTCGATCAAGTGCTCGGAAGACGCCGGGAAGTGAGAATGGGAACGGCGAATGATGCAGCGCGAGCTACTTCGCCGGAACCGTGGAATACGGCTTCTAAGAAAACGAGTTATGTGGCAAATTCTCGGGAAGATAGAAGGAATCTGGACGATCGTAAAATCAGACTAGAAACTAGAGAAACAGATGATTGGGAAACTACAGAAACAGACGATCGCGAAATTCGACGGGAAGTTAGAGAAATTGACGATCGCGAAATGCGACAGGATATGGACGCAAGACTGACTTTGCGCTTGGAAAGAGCTTATTCTGGGGGAACCGAGCGAATTCGTCTGGAAGATGGACGAGCGATCGAAGTGAATCTGCCTCCTGCTATGGTATCAGGCCAGCGAATTCGTTTGCGAAATCAAGGTATTGCTGGCGGCGATTTGTACTTAAAAATCACGGTTTCTCCCCATCCATTTTTTCGCTTGGAAATGTCGGATATTTGCTGCGAATTGCCACTGACTCCCAGCGAAGCGGTGTTGGGTGGAGATGTGGAAGTACCGACATTAGATGGTAGGGTAAAAATGAAATTGCCGCCTGGAGTTACGTCTGGGAAGCGGTTGCGGCTGGCTGGTAAAGGCTATCCGACGGGAAATGGCGATCGGGGCGATCAGCTAGTAGAAATTCAGGTGGTAATTCCCAAGGAAATTAGCGACGAAGAACGAGAATTATACGAGAAGTTACGAGAGGTTGAGTCTTTCAAGCCACGTCAGGATTTGTCTGTATAATTGTAAGGTGCGCACTGCGCACCTTACCAATAATTAATTTTATCTAAAAATTTAGGAGATGATTTCCTCAATGTTAATGACATATCAAATTCAAGAATTTGGCAACCAATAAATTATTTATTTTCAACTATTTAAGTAAAATTACTGTTGTAATTATTCCCAAAATAGCGAATAATTTACAGCAAGATAATCTTTTCGCGATCGGAGCATTCTGCCACAATGACTCAAATGCCGCCTCAATGCAAAAATCTGCAAGAACAAGTTGACTCTTTGTTGCAACTGCTGCGTCAAGAATCGTCTCTGCGACAACAAGACATTACAGCGGTGCAAGCTTCTTTAAAAAAAGCAATTTCTCCAGAATTTGAAATTGTATTCGCAGGGGCTTTCAGCGCGGGAAAATCCATGTTAATCAATGCTTTGTTAGAGCGGGAATTGCTCTACAGTGCTGAGGGACACGCGACTGGTACTGAATGTTATATCGCCTTTGCTGAGGCTAACAAAGAACGAGTTGTCCTCACTTTTTTGAGCGAATATGAAATTACCCAGCAAGCTTCCGTGCTTTGCGAACAGTTGGGTTTAACCGCAGAACTTAATATCAATCAAATAGATGTATTGCCGCTTTTGTCTCAGGGATGTAAGATAATTATTGAAAGGGAAGGCGGCGAAAATAAGTCGGAGTTGGCAAAACAAGCTAAGGCTTTGATGCTGCTGTTAGAAGGTTTTGAGGCAAATCGCGATCGCATTCACGCCATCGAAAACGCCACCTACTCGATGGAACAGTTTAACTTTTCCAATCTGAAGGAAGCTGCGAGTTACGCTCGCCGTGGTAGCAACAGTGCGGTGCTGAAGCGGGTAGAATATTATTGCTACCATCCGCTGCTGCAAGATGGCAATATTATTATCGATACGCCGGGAATTGATGCGCCGGTGCAGCGGGATGCAGAATTGACTTACGATAAGATTGAAAGCCCGGATACTTCGGCGGTTGTCTGCGTTTTAAAAGCGGCTTCGTCGGGGGAAATGACGACGGAAGAAACTGAGTTGATGGAAAAAACGCGGGGAAATCCGGGAATTCGCGATCGGCTTTTTTACATTTTCAACCGCATCGACGAAACTTGGTACAACACCCAACTCCGACAGCGCTTGGAAAATCTGATTAATTCCGACTTTCGCGATACCGCCCGAGTTTACAAAACTAGCGGGTTGTTGGGATTTTACGGCAGTTTGATTAAAAATACCACAACGCGCGATCGCTTTGGCTTAAATACAATATTTGCCGAAAAAGGGCGGGCTTCTGTAGATAGTAAGTTAGATTCCGAGTTTCTCGGCAATAGCGAAGAAACTCCGCAATTTATCAGCGAATTCAACCGCTACTGCGCCAACTCCGGCAAGTTATCTCCCAGCAAATTTCGGATTTCAGTTAACAGCTACGAAACACCAAATGAAAACTACGTGCGGATTCTGGCGGAACAAGGAAAACCGTTAATCGAGCAATTAATTCAAGATAGCGGTATCGAAGATTTTCGCACAGCCATCACCGATTATCTCACAAAAGAAAAGCGCCCGCAACTGTTCAAAAATCTCGCCGACGATTTAGAAGACTTGTGCATTCAACTGCGGAAACAGTACCAAACAATTCAGCGGGACTTGGACAGCCAGCCCCGTGAAATTGAGGCAATGAAAGCACAGGAACTTTTGCGGTTAAATCAAGAATTGCAGCAAGTCGGACAGGATTTTCGGGAACATATCGCCACCGAAATCAATGAAATGATTATGAATAAATGCGATATTTTCGATACCGATTTTCGGCAACTGCAATCTCGGATGATTCGACGCTTGGATGAATTGTTAGATAGCTTTTCGGTTGAGGCAGCTTATGGACGCACTGTGCTGACTCATCCCCGCAATGCGACAGCACCTTTAATTGCTGTTTTAGTTGAGGCGCTTTACTATTTAGCAAATCAGTTAGAAGATATTTTAATAGAGTCTACGGCTTCGCTGGTTGCAAATTATTTCCAGTATTTGAAAGACAGCGTGCGCAAGTCTGAATACTATCGATTGCTTTATCGGTTGTTGGGGAATGATGGGGGAATTGAACAGCAGTTAGAGGAGTTGTCAAAGCGGGTTTCTGATGCTTTGGTGAATGCGGCGGGCGTTGAGTGCGATCGCTACGTACGAGAAAGTCCCCGTTTTTACGATGAAGACACGTTTTCGATTTATCAATTCCGCCAAACATTGCAGCAAACATCTCAAGGTTATGACTGCGAAAATATGGTAGATGCCCAACCAGCAATTAGGCAATTGTTGCGCTTAGATTTCGAGCCAAAAGTATCTAAAACTATCCGCCAAACTTTCCGCCAAACTGTTAATAAGACGCTGAAAGATCATTTGTTGCCGATGGCGGAGAAGCAAGCCGATGATATTTTGCAGAAATACAGTCAAGCCCGCGATTATGTGGAGCAAACTTTGGCGCAGGAGGCGGAGGAGAAAATCGCTAGGAATCAGCGGCTGCAAGCTGAGAATGATGAAAAGATCGAAAAGTACGATCGGGCGGTTTCTGGGATTAATAGCTGTTTGCAGGCGATGCAATTGTACGAGCATTTGTTGCCCGTAATTGGACAAAATGATGGTGTTCCGGTGGATTTTGAGGCGAAAGATATTGATTGAAATTACCGCAATTGGAAACCCGGCGATTGGAAATCGCGGCTACACAGACAAAACCCGCCTCCGCGGGTTGAAGATATTCTTAGTCCGCGGAGGCGGACATCGTTTGTGTAGACGCGAATTCTATTCGCCGGGATTATTTAGATTGCAAATTCCGGCGATTGGAAATCGCGGCTACACAGACAAAACCCGCCTCCGCGGGTTGAAGATATTCTTAGTCCGCGGAGGCGGACATCGTTTGTGTAGACGCGAATTCTATTCGCCGGGATTATT
>JANNOR010000053.1:0-53957 GCA_031399265.1 Cyanobacteria bacterium SOY_34_metabat_3
GGAATAGCCTTGCCTTTGACGATCGCATTTAACGCTTCATTCCGCCCCTGCATATCATCCGACTTCACAGTCAGCAATTCTTGCAAAGTGTAAGCGCAGCCAAAGGCTTCCAGGGCCCAGACTTCCATTTCTCCGAACCGCTGTCCGCCCTGCTGCGCTTTGCCGCCTAGAGGCTGCTGCGTTACCAAGGAGTAAGGGCCGGTGCTGCGGGCGTGGATTTTGTCATCTACTAAGTGGACGAGTTTGAGCATATAAGCGATGCCGACTGTCACAGGGCGATCGAACGGTTCGCCAGTTCTGCCGTCATAAACTATAGTCTTGCCCGGATGCTTTTCATTAAACACCCACGGCTTACCAGTTTTCTCCCGCGCCTCCTCCAACTTGCCGTGAACCGTTTCGCGAGACTTTTCAGCCCCGTGCATTTCGTCGAAGGGAACCATTTTGAACCGCATCGACAGATTTTCACCGGCCCAGCCCAGCAAACACTCGAAGATTTGACCGACATTCATCCGCGACGGTACGCCCAACGGATTCAGCACAATATCAACCGGAGTTCCATCGGGCAAATAAGGCATATCTTCCATCGGTAGAATCCGGGACACAATACCCTTATTACCGTGGCGGCCAGCCATTTTGTCCCCGACTTGAATCTTCCGTTTTTGAGCTACGTAGACGCGGACGACCATGTTTGCGCCCGGAGGGAGTTCGTCACCTTGTTCGCGAGTGAACACCCGCACGTCCACCACGCGGCCTTTTTCGCCGTTAGGAACGCGAAGAGAGTTATCCCGCACGTCACGAGCTTTTTCACCAAAAATTGCCCGCAGCAGTTTTTCTTCCGGTGGTTGGTCGGATTCACCTTTTGGAGTGACTTTACCGACCAAAATGTCGCTAGCTTCCACCCAAGCACCCTTGCGGATAATCCCTTGTTCGTCTAGTTGGCGCAGCGCGTCTTCACCGACGTTAGGAATTTCGCGAGTGATTTCTTCAGGCCCTAGTTTAGTTTGGCGGGCTTCAATTTCATACTTTTCAATGTGGATCGAAGTGTACACATCTTCGTACACTAAACGCTCGCTGATCAGCATCGCGTCTTCGTAGTTGTAGCCTTCCCAGGGCATATAGGCTACGAGGATGTTGTGGCCCAAAGCCAGTTCTGCCCCTTCGGTAGAAGAACCGTCGGCGAGGACTTGACCGGCAACAACTCGATCGCCCTCATAAATCAAAGGACGCTGGTTTAAGCAGGTATCCTGGTTAGAACGCTGATATTTTTGCAGTTCGTGTTCGATACAGCCAGCATATCTTTGCTTCCAAACCGAGGGCTGTTTGGTCTTGAGTTCGTCGTATTCCCGAATCAAGAAATGTTCTTCGCTGGAAGTCGATTCGGCATCTACAGCCATCGGTTTGACAATAATCCGAGTAGCGTCGATGTAAATCACCTCGCCGTTAATCCGAGAAACTACAACCATCCCAGAGTCTCGCGCGGCCTGAGCTTCTAGCCCTGTACCTACGAGCGGCCGTTCTGGTTTCAACAGCGGCACAGCTTGGCGCTGCATATTCGATCCCATCAAAGCTCGGTTAGCGTCATCGTGTTCCAGGAACGGAATCAGCGATGTCGCAACGGAGACGATTTGGACTGGCGAAATTGCCATATAGTCCACCTGCATCGGCGTCGTAGTCGTAAATTCTTGGCGGTAGCGGACGGCTACGGTTTCGCCCAAGAGGTTATTGTTTTCGTCGAGGCTAATGTCCCCGGGCGCGACGCGCAAATCATCTTCTTCATCGGCTGTCATGTAAACGGGAGCTTTATCGCGCAGCACCTGTCCTTTTTCTACTGGATAAAAAGGAGTTTCAATGAAGCCGTAGGAGTTGACTCGGGCGTGAGTCGCCAAGGAACCGATCAGTCCCGCGTTGGGGCCTTCTGGTGTTTCGATCGGGCAAATCCGACCGTAGTGAGACGGGTGAATGTCTCGCACCGCAAACCCGGCGCGTTCCCGTGTCAAACCTCCAGGTCCCAGGGCGGAAAGACGGCGTTTGTGCGTCAGTTCTGCTAGAGGATTGGTTTGATCCATGAACTGCGATAGTTGGGAGGAACCGAAGAATTCCTTGATTGCTGCTACCAGCGGTTTGGGGTTGACCAGAGAAGCCGGACTCAAGGAGTCCGCATCGGAGACTGTCATCCGTTCGCGGATAATCCGTTCTAAGCGGTTGAGACCGACTCGCACTTGGTTTTGCAGCAGTTCTCCGACACTGCGGACGCGACGGTTGCCTAAGTGGTCGATGTCGTCGGTAGAGCCGATGTCGAATTCGAGGTTAATTAAATAGTCGATCGCCGTCAAGATATCTTGCGATGTCAGCACCCGCATGGTATCGGGAACTGTCAAGCGCAATTTTTTGTTGAGTTTGTAACGACCAACCCGACCCAAATCGTAGCGTTTGGGGTCGAAAAAACGCGAGTTAAGCAGTTGTTCACCACCTGCTACGGTGGGGGGTTCACCCGGCCGCAGTTTGCGGTACAGCTCCATCAGAGCTTCTTCTTCGCCGAACTGTCCTTCTTTCTCGATCGTCTTTTGGAAGTATTCGGGATGGCGCAAACTGTCGTAGATTTCGCCGTCAGTCAGCCCCAGAGCTTTTAGCAGCACTTGAGCGCTGAGTTTGCGGGTTTTGTCGATTCTGACCCAGACTAAATCGTTTTTGTCTGTTTCAAATTTCAGCCACGCGCCGCGGTTGGGGATGAGAGAGGCGTTGTAGGAACGGCGACCGTTTTTGTCGGTTTCCGATTTGTAGTAGACGCCTGGGGAACGCACGATTTGATTAACAATGACCCGTTCAGCGCCGTTAATAATAAATGTGCCACGCTCGGTCATCAAGGGCAAATCGCCGATGAAAACCTCTTGTTCTTTGATTTCGCCGGTTTCTTTGTTAATCAGGCGGGTAGGAACGTACATTTGCACTGAATAAGTGCTGTCCCGCCGTTTTGCTTCGTCTACATCGTATTTTGGGCGCTTCAGTTTAAAGTCTTTGCCCATGAAGTGCAGTTCCAGTTTACCCGTGTAATCTGTAATCGGGGAGAAGCTGTCTAGTTCTTCGATCAGTCCGGCTTCTAGAAACCAGCGAAAACTTGCCCGCTGGATTTCGATCAGGTCGGGCAAGGTAAAGGCGAATTCTGTGTAATCTTTAGTGGTCATGGGTGTCCTTTTTCCGCAGTGGCTCTAGCTTTTTACATGGCGCCAAGGCTTGGCGTTTTTACCTTGTTGCGTTTTTTTGATGGATTGTGTGAGAGAATTTATATGATGTTTTCGATCGCCTGCCAATTACTGCAACGGTTATTTTTGCTGGTTGCTCGCAGTATCTTTTTGCGGATTTCGGCTTCTATAGAGCTGTTTTTAGCTCCTATCTCTTGGTAATTCAGGGTCAACACCCTAAATATTTGACTCCTAAAATTGACTTGACAGCTATTGCCAAATTGCTGAGGTTCCAAGTTTCTTCTGATGTGTAAGTTTGAGGTATTGCTTGATTTTTTTTCTTCCGTTTCCGAAGGTTAGCGCGTTCGCGCTAGTGCTGGCAGTTTTCTGGCGAATGCGATGGCGCGGATGAGCCAACGTCCGATCGGTTTGTTCTTTTAATTATAGGACGCAAATTCGATCGCAGCAGGCAACGCCAAAACAATCTCAAATAAAGGATGAATCCGGTTTTTATGTCCAGCCATAAATGTGATTATCCCTATCCCTTGGCTTTAGCTCGATTTGTTTTCGTCGTTTCTGGGCTCTAGCTAAACAGAAAAGCCGAATAGCTGACAGGCATTTTCGGTTGTCTGCTGGGAAAAAGTTGAGAGAGACACTCCTCTCAATTTAGCAACTTGCTCGGCTACGTGGTAGACGTAAGCTGGTTCGTTGCGTTTTCCCCGCTGGGGTACGGGGGCGAGAAAAGGGCAATCTGTCTCGACTAAGATGCGATCGCTATTTACCATACCTGCTGATTCTTGTATTTGCAAGGCTTTTTTAAAGGTGACTGTTCCGCTAAAACTGATGTAGAAACCCAGGTCTAAAAACCACTGGGTTTCTTCGGGTGTACCTCCCCAGCAGTGCATCACACCGCGTACCGGGCCCTGTGTTTGCCAAAATTCCCGCAGCATTTGGGCCATTGGGGCGGCGGCGTCGCGACAGTGGATAATGACTGGTTTGTCAAGTTGCTTGGCGATTTCAAGCTGTGCCTCAAACACTTTAAACTGGTGTTCGCGATCGTCACCTTTATGAAAGTCTAGTCCGGTTTCGCCGATCGCCACTACCCTAGAGTCCGAACTTGCCTTATCCCTAATCTGGTTCGCAGTCTCGTTGTTCCACTTGCCGGCATCTAGGGGATGGAGTCCAACCGCAAAGGAGACTTCGGGAAACTGATTAGCAATTGCTTGAATTCCGGCAAACTCTTCTGGCTCTACACAAGAATGAACCAGTCGAACTACACCAGCTTCGCGCCAGCGTTCTCGAATGGCTTCTAACTCAGATTTGTAGGTTTCAAAGTTGATATGAACGTGAGTGTCGATAAGCTGCATGGGGGAAGCAGAGTAGATTTTATCCGAGAGCGTCCGAGTTGGTGATGGATAGGGCCCAGAGGAGGAGAGTCGGTGAGTGGGACAGGAAGATAAGAAAGAAAAATCTTCCCTTTTCCTGATTCCTGCTGCGTTCCAACTTCTTCCCTCAACATCCATCAAATGCGTTAAATCCGTACACAATCCGTTGCCGAATTTCCTTCTGCTTTAGGCGGCTGTTGTTGTTGCTTCGTGCGGTTTGAGTATTCTCGCCAAGCGGGACTTCTTGTGATTACCGTTGTTGCGGTGGAGTACGCCTTTTTTGACAGCTTTGTCAATTTTGCTATAAGCCTCAGACATTCGCTGCTGGACTTCTTGCATTAATTCAGGGCTGGGAGCTGCGGCATACTTATCAACGGCTACGAAATACTTCTTCATCAGGGTTTTGACCGCTGACTTGTAAGATTTGTTGTACAAGCGGTTGCGTTCGGCGATTTTGACTCGTTTGACTGCGGACTTAATATTTGCCATAGTTCTGTTGATGGAAGTAGGTATTCATTGATACTCCCTAGTCTCAAGATAGTCTCAAGACACGGGATTTTGAAGCACAACCTTTTCGGGGTCTATCCACAAAAAGCTTGATTTTTAAAGGCTGAGTCAGGGAGCAACTACCACTCGCTCAGATTGAGCTGAGTTTTTGGCTACTTTTAGGCGACGATCGCCCACTAATTTTTGATTGACTCATTTAACAGCCTATTTTTTACCTCTGACGATACCCAAAGGTATGACACGGGTGTTACGGAGGCGTGTTGCGGGGTTTCCACCCTCACGAGTTAAAGTCACGGTTTCTGGCGCGCAACTTTCAACTATACAATATTTTGGCGTTTTTTTATAAAAAAATTATCAGGTGTCGGAAAAAACAATATAGCATCTATTCTGCTCAAAATCCGATTCCCGGAAAAATCCAAGTTAAGCTATAACAAAGAGTACGGGTTATTTGGGCTTCGGCAAGAAGCACTTACCGAAGACAGAAGGCAAAAGGCAGCCGGAACACTTATGTAGAAGGCAGAAGGCAGAATCAAAATTCTTCCCCTCTGAAATCCGAACCTTTGGGATCGAATCATCTTCCCAGCCGGCGGGAGCGGGCAGTTCAAGAGAGCAGGTTGTAACTTGTCCTCAGTGTTGCAAAATCCTCGACAGAGATTTCTTCAACGCTGCACTAAAGCCTTTGAAAATGCCGCGAGTCTCGCGGTTTGAGCTTGTGGACTGGTGGTGACCTACTTCTGGCGGATATCCCCACAAAAATCCCTAATTGTCAAGTAAATGTTAGTGAATTTTATAGACGGCATTCCTAATCTCCATGCTGCGAATTATTACTCAGTGGGTTGAAGCACAAGCTGAACTGCGACGGATCTGCGATCGCACCCATGACGAACTCGTCGTTCACAAAGAAGCCACCGTGCGGGAAGTGCTGCAAGCTGTCAAGCGCAAAGGCGATAAGGCCCTGCTGCACTACACCGCTGAATTTGACCGCATCACCCTAAATGCGGAAGAATTGCGGGTGAGTGGCGCCGAATTGGATGCTGCTTACCAGCAAGTGTCGAAAGAATTATTAAATGCAATCCGCACAGCTTGCAGACAGGTAGAGGCGTTTCACCGACAGCGCGTCCCAAAGTCTTGGGTGCAGTTTGGTGATGACGAGATTGTTTTGGGCAAGCGCTACACCCCGGTCGATCGCGCGGGAATTTACATCCCTGGCGGTCAGGCCTCCTATCCCAGCTCAGTAATCATGAATGCGGTGCCTGCAAAAGTCGCCAAGGTTCCGAGACTGGTGATGTGTACTCCCCCAGGACAAGAGAAAAAAATGAATCCTGCGGTGCTTGTAGCGGCTCAGGAAGCGGGAGTTGATGAGATTTATCGGGTAGGTGGTGCCCAGGCGATCGCAGCTTTGGCCTACGGTACGGAAACTATTCCAAAGGTGGATTTAATTACCGGGCCGGGGAATATTTATGTCACGCTGGCGAAAAAACTGGTTTACGGGACTGTGGGTATCGATTCTCTGGCGGGGCCGTCGGAGGTGCTGATTATCGCTGATGGTAAGGCTAATCCCGTACACGTAGCTGCGGATATGTTGGCTCAAGCCGAGCACGATTCGATGGCGTCGGCGATTTTGCTGACGGCGGATTCGGTGCTGGCTAGGAAGGTAGTGGCTGAGGTGGAGAAACAGTTGGCGAATCACCCGCGCCGGACTTTGACTGAAAAGGCGATCGCAAATTACGGTTTAGTCGTAGTAGTTGAGTCTCTGAAGGCGGCGGCAGAACTCTCTAACGAATTTGCTCCCGAACACTTAGAATTGCAAGTGGCAGATCCCTGGGCTTTGCTAGACCAAATTCGGCACGCTGGGGCAATTTTCTTGGGCTACTCCACACCGGAAGCTGTGGGTGATTATTTGGCTGGCCCGAATCACACTTTGCCGACTTCTGGAGCTCCCCGCTATGCGTCGCCGCTTTGTGTGGAAACTTTTATGAAGCATTCGAGTTTGATTGACTATTCGCCGACTGCACTGAAAAAGGTGGCTAAGGCGATTAATGTTTTGGCCGAAGCTGAGGGTTTGCCTTCTCACGCTGATTCGGTGCGGCTGCGGACTGAAAATCAGGGGGATGGAGAGTTTTAGGTTCTAGTTGGTAGATTTTATGATGGGTGGTGAATGTAAAAGGCGATCGGGTTTATATCCCCGACTTGTTAAATGAGTCGGGGATATGGGATATTTTTTTGGTGAGATACCTAATTATTTAATCCAGGTCTTAAAGAGTAATATATCAAAGCTTGCCATAATTTTTACTATGATGAAAGAGCAAACATTTGAACTGGATGAATCTCAGATAAGATTTCTCCAAAGTTGTGAAAAGTATGGATTTAAAGACGCAAATGAAGTAGTAAGAATGGCAATTCAACGCCTGGAATTAGCATTAGAAGCGGAGCGATTGGAAGAATCCGCCGATCTTTATGCAGAAATATATAAAGAAGATGCAGACTTGCAAGAATTGACGAGACTAGGTTTAGAAGAATGTCTGAAGCTATCAAATTGAAACGCGGTTTAATTATTGAAGTTAATCTCGATCCAGCGAAGGGTTCTGAAACGGGAAAATTTAGACCTTGTGCTGTTGTGACTAACAATACTTATAATGAGCGAGTTCGTGTAATCTAGGTTGTTCCAATTACTGCTTGGGGTGAAAAAAAAGCCAAGATTAAAAGTAATGTGGAGATTGAACCATCTGAAAGAAATGGATTAACAAAAAAATCTATTGCTGATTGTTTGCAAACGCTCCCTATTGATTATAGTTCTTGTGGGGTAGATATCCGAGGTGAACTTGAACCAGAGGTTATAATAAAAATCGATCTAGCTCTCAGAATCGTATTTGCTTTGTAATTTTCAAGCCTTTTAAAGAAGAAATCATCAATAGGTTAGGAGGCGATCGCCTTTTTGGATATAATTGAGAAAGGGCGATCGGTCTTTTTCTCCCGCAGATGGACGTAGATTAATGCGGATCTAAGAAGGGCGATGGTTGATTGAAATAGAAGTCGGTCAGGATTTGTTGAGGTTGCAGCCTGTGATTCGGAAATATGCGATCGATCGGTTAGGTCAAAATCGAGCTGATGCGATCGATCGTGAATCAGGGTTTTGTTCGCCCTTAGCCCCCCACAACATCGGGTGGACAAGAGCATTCGGGACTTACCGGGTAGAAGTTCGTCCTGTGCTAACTATGTCTTGCCAAATCTACTTTGACTTAATAAACTGATTATAGGGAGTGGGGTACTTTTTAAAACCGTCGCGGAAGCAGCTTAATTAAAACTCAATAACTGCAATATTAGACAATGAATATAAAACTGCTGGGATTGGTTCCGCAAATTATGGCTGTCGTTTTGACCATGTTTGGGATGGTGGCCTGTTCGGCGACAGCTTCGGCTCCCACCGATACCTCAACTCAAGCTAGTGAGTCCCAGAGCCAAGAGTTGAATCCAAATAATGCTGATGGCTATGTTGAGCGGGGTAATATCTGCCATGAAGAGGGGGAAAAAACGAATGCTATTGCTAATTTTTCAAAGGCGATTGAGCTGAATCCCAAATTAGCTGCTGCCTACGTCGGTAGGGGTAATGTCTATTATGAGCAGGGGGAAAAAACGAAGGCTTTTAATGATTTTTCTAAAGCGATTGAGCTAAATTCCAACTATGTTGATGCCTATTACAGTCGCGGTTTAGCTTACAACCACCAGGGGGAAAGAACGAAGGCTATTAATGATTTTTCTAAAGCGATTAATCTAAATCCCAACTATGCTGATGCCTATTACAGTCGGGGTATAGTATACGATGAACAAGGCGAAAAAACGAAGGCTCTCAATGATTTCTCTAAGGCAATTGAGCTAAATCCCAACTATGCTGATGCCTATTACAGTCGTGGTATAGTATACAATGAACAGGGAGAAAAAACGAAGTCTATCAATGATTTTTCTAAGGCAATAAATATTAATCCCAACTATGCTCTTTCCTACTATAGTCGGGGTTTAGTATACGATGAGCAAGGGGAAAAAACGAAGGCTTTTAATGATTTCTCCAAGACGATTGAGCTGAATCCAAACTTGGCTGATGCCTACTACAGTCGGGGTATAGTATACAATGACCAGGGTGAAAAAACGAAGGCTATCAATGATTATTCTAAAGCGATTGAGCTGAATCCCAACTATGCTCTTGCCTACGTCAATCGGGGTAATGTCTACAATGACCAGGGTGAACAAAATAAGGCTCTTGCTGATTATTCTAAGGCGATAGATGTTAATCCAAACTTAGCTCTGGCATACAACAATCGGGGTGGTGCATACCATAATCAGGGAGAAAAAAGAAAGGCTATTAATGATTTTTCTAAGGCGATTGAGCTGAATCCCAAATATGCTCTTGCTTACTACAATCGGGGTTTAGCTTACTCTGGTCTTGAAGACAAAGAGAGTGCAATCAAAAACTATCAAAAAGCCGCTAATTTGTTTAAGCAAGAAGGGAAGATAAGTGAGTACGAAAATGCGGTCAGCCAAATTAAATACTTATCCGAAAAGTAGATGCCTCGGCGGTTGAAACCGCTTCTACACAAACAAAGTAGCTAAAACTTGTAGGGTGCGTCAGCCAAGAGTTATTCAATCCGCAGATCATATAACGCGAGCTGACGCACCCCGATACCATTTTTTGTTTATTTATAATGTTAATTGTTGTAAAAATTTGAGACTCCGTTTCAAACAGTAGTTAAGCTGTCAGCAGGATAAATTGTTGATTGGACTGTGGCCTGAGTCTCTCGTCGGTTAGATAGGTCTCGCCCAATCCGCCTTTTCCCAATAAAAGGATGTGTAATCTCCGGCAAGAGTTGGTTTTACAGTGACTTTAAAGTCACAATATTTTTCTGATTATCACACACTCCGATACAATTCGGGGTATTTATGAAACCGTTTAAAAAGCACTTTTATTAAAACTTACTAACTGCCAAGGCTATGATTAAAAAACCCCATCGCTTGATTCCGCAAATTCTGGCTGCTGCTTTGACTCTGTTTGGGGTGGTGGCTTGTGCGACGACAGCTTCGACTCCCGCTACCCAGAGTCAAATTAATGATGCTAATGCCTATTACAGTCACGGGATTGCTCGTGCAAATCAAGGAGATTTCACGGGTGCTGTAGATAATTTTTCTAAAGCTATAAACCTGAATCCAAAAAAGGCTGAGGCTTACAGAAATCGGGCTTTTGCCAATCTTAGGCTAGGGAAAAATAATGATGCGATCGCAGATTACACTAAGGCGATCGACCTGAATCCCAAGTATGCTGATGCCTACATTGGTCGGGGTAATGCCAATTTTTTTATAGGGAAAAATGATGATGCGATAGCCGATTATACTAAGGCGATGGACCTGAATCCCAAAGATGCTGATGCCTACAACAATCGGGGTAATGTCAAGTATGACCTAGGGAAAAAAGATGAGGCGATGGCAGATTATAATAAGGCGATCGACCTTAATTCCAAATATGATGCTGCCTACTGCGGTCGGGGTAATGTCAAGTCGGCCCTAGGGAAAAAAGATGAGGCGATCGCAGACTTTAATAAGGCGATCGACCTTAATCCCAAAAATGATGCTGCCTACAACAGTCGAGGTCATGTCAAGTTGGCCCTAGGGAAAAAAGCAGAGGCGATCGCAGATTATTCTAAGGCGATCGACCTTAATCCCCAAAATGATCATGCCTACATTGGTCGGGGTTTAGCCAAGTCTGACCTAGGGAAAAAAGCAGAGGCGCTCGCAGATTATAATAAGGCGATCGACCTTAATTCCAAAAATGATGCTGCCTACTACAGTCGGGGTAATGCCAAGTATGACCTAGGGAAAAAAGCAGAGGCGATCGCAGATTATACTAAGGCGATCGAGCTGAATCCCAAATATGCTGATGCCTACATTGGTCGGGGTAATGCCAAGTCTGCCCTAGGGAAAAACGCAGAGGCGATCCCAGATTTTTCTAAGGCGATCGAGCTGAATCCCAAAAATGCTGGCGCCTACTTCGCTCGGGGTGATATCAAGTTTACCCTAGGTCAAATAGAAGAAGCGCTCAGAGATTTTTCTAAGACTATAGACCTTAATCCTAAATATACTCATGCTTACTATATGCGGGCTACTGTCAATTCTATACTGGGGAAACAAGCAGAGGCGATCGCGGATTATACTAAGCTTATAGACCTTAATCCAAAAGATGCTGGCGCCTACTTCGGTCGGGGTCATACCAAGTATGCCCTAGGTAAAACAGAAGAGGGGATCGCAGATTTTTCTAAGGCGATCGACATTGAACCCGAAAATGCTGGCGCCTACTTCTATCGGGGTGTAGGCAAGGATAACTTAGGGAAAAAGAAAGAGGCGCTCGCAGATTATAATAAGGCGATCGAGTTGGCTCCCGCCTATCCTACTAATATTTACCTCCGTCGGGGTAATCTCAAGTCTGCTCTCGGGAAAAAAGCAGAGGCTATCTCCGATTATACTAAGGCGATAAACATTTATCCCAAATATCCTGATGCCTACATTGGTCGGGGTAATGCCAAGTCGGCCCTAGGGAAAAACGCAGAGGCGATCACTGATTTTTCTAAGGCTATAGACCTTGACTCCTACTATGCTAATGCCTACAACAATCGAGGTAATGCCAAGTCGGCCCTAGGTAAAAACGCAGAGGCGATCGCAGATTATCAAAAAGCCGCTGAATTGTACAAGCAACAAGGAAAAACCAGTGATTACCAAAATGCTATTAACCAAATTAAAAAATTATCACCACAGTAGCGATTAGCTGAGATAAGACTTACGTAAAAACACCCAATTTCTCAGGAAAAACCTAAGTTCAGCAGCGAAAAACCTAAGAAGAAATCCGATTTCTGATCTTGATGACTCACCTGCTGAAAAGTCCCAATCGGAATCGCCCAACTCAAAGCTTCCATCCGCTGAAAAACCGCCACCGAAGGCAAACTTCCCTCAGCAAACTTAAACACATCTATTCCACCCAAAGGATATTTCGATTTGCCATTAATCCCTACCAACTTGCCAGAAACATCCAATACCGGCCCGCCACTCATCCCCTCAGCAATATCATTACTGTAACCAAGTTGGTATCCATTTTCCAGGGATTTAGATGGCAACATTCCCACTTTCCCAGTTGTTAAATTAAAAACTTTTAGCCCCCATTTCCGAGTATTTTTTATAGAATTTGAATTAATCCAATGCCAATTGGGAAAACCCGCCGCAAAAACCGCATCTTCCACCGATAAATTATTTGAATTACCGATTTCCGCAACTCGATAGGATTGAGAAGCAGTAAACTGCACCAAAGCTAAATCTAGTTTGCCAAACTGAGGTACAGCAAGTAATTTAGCAATATGCGTCTCTCCGTCCGCAGTCAATACTTTATAGTTATGTTCTCGATTATCAGCTACCACATGATCGTTAGTCAATACAGTATAAGTTTGGTTTTGATGCTGAATAATTACGCCGGAACCGGACACAGAATCAGATAAAATTCTGACAGTCACAAGATTTGCAATTTCTGAAACTTGCTGGTTAACTGGTTCAGAGGTAGCAGGAGATGGTGCTAAAAAATGCTCTGGGGTTGGTCTATATAAAGTATTTAATGTGGCAGTTAATAGTAGTAATATTGGTATAAATTCCCACCAATTCACAGGTTTTGCTGGTTCGTATTTCATGTATTCTATAAAATGTGAAAACAGCTTCATAACATACATACCTAATTTGCTGATATCAACAGTTTCATATGCTGATATAATTATTATACTAAATTCTTGCCAACAACTACTCATCACCTCTAGCCAAAGTTGAACAATCTAGAAAAAGCCATCAAATTAGTAGAGGACAAAATCTCCGGGTGCGAAGAAATTATCCTCGACTTATTTGGCGGTTTAACTTCCCAAGTTGCAGGCGCTATCAATTATGATATAGGCGCCGAAGAAGGTATCCGGGGCGATGTTTCTCAACTGCTAGAAATTTTTCCACCCAACAGCGTCAGCGAGATTATCGCCAGCGGCCCTCAAGCCTTTTTTCTGGAACAAGCTGCTATAAATATTAAAATCAGGTGGACGGATTTATATCAACGCTAACAGAAGCAATCCCTTTGCAAAATTGCCGGATCCAGATACTTTAAGTCGCCTTCGCCTGCGCGTCATCCTAGAAAATAGCAATCTTGAACATCGGTTTGCCAACCAACAATTTTTTCGACAAATACCTAGGCCTGATGGCAGTTATAATATTCCGCTACCGACTATCCGCACAACTATTTTGGAGAAGGAAGCATGACAATTATTCAAAATAATTTCGATAAACTTTATACGATCGCCAGTGATTACGATCCGCCGATCGCCCTTGATAATAAAATGGTGATTCCGACACGTAATCTCGGCATTATTCCAGGACATCCGCTCAATTCCTCGCCACAGGAAACTATCTTTATCCCAAAATGCTGCTTAGTCTTCGAGGGAGTCAAAAAATCGATTCGCGAACTCTGGCATTATGTTGCCGAACGCCCAGAATCGGGTCACTTCAAAGCTGTGGAACCTTCAACTTCGATCGTCGATGGCCCGTTTCCCGATATCACCGAATCAGTAGAGTCTTTTTTCATAGAAGGAGTAATGCTAGTTCCCCATGCTTGGGTTAGTTGGGAGATTGAAAGTGTGTCGTTTTACCTGGAATTGGATAGTACAAATCAAGCTGATTCAATTGCAAAAGAGTTGATTCAGGTGAATTAGATTGAGGTTAATTTTTAGCGGTAAATTCCACATAAGACCAGACTCATTTTACCTCTTGCTTTTGCAACAACAATGCAGGCAGAGGTTCGCTACCAAAATCAAGCAACTCACCAGCCACAGGCAGCCATTCATCATTTAGTTCTTGACAAGAAACGGCTATTACCTTATCAAAACTATCGTCGCAGGGAATGATGACTTCATAAACGAAACCATCCTCAGCGGTCAAAAAAGCATCTCGTATATCAATACTTCCAGACCGAATCCGTTTGAACCGACCTATAGAAATGGGAACATAAAGCCATTTTCCCATTTCTTTTGTTTGGCTTGCCCAAACCGTGAGAAATATCTGTTCTGACGCATTTCGGCAAGCAAATAGACACGGTACATCGTAATACTCGTACACCTCGATAATTTCCAATTTGCCTAGTTGAGTAGACTCTGGAAGCAGGCTCATAACTATACCTCACTCAGTGACATCAACAGCTTCAAATAAAGTCAAGGCTTCAACGTTAACTGGAACCCACCAACTGTGGTGAGAATTCTTAGTACCCGGTGAGGGAGTGTGCTTGATTCGTCCTGAATCGGGAGTCAAATTTGCCACAGCAACTTTCATATTTTTAAACCGACCAGTTCTGCGGTTAACCGTGACATCATCTCTTGAATTAAAAACAGAGAGAGCACAGGAACGGCATTCTTTTTCACTGTCAGGAAATTGCCGATTTGGGTAAAGTTGGCGGACTGTCAAAAAATCATCAGCCGTTGCAGAATCTTGTTGAATCAGGCGGTAAACTCGATCGCACGGTTCTTTAGCATCCTTGGGCGGGCAATCGGGTGGGAAACAGTCGGGCCACTCCATATGATTTCGATTTATTTCCTACTTCCCCTTACCCTTCGTCACAAACTCCCGCAGCC
Source organism: Cyanobacteria bacterium SOY_34_metabat_3 (assembly GCA_031399265.1). Lineage (GTDB taxonomy): Bacteria > Cyanobacteriota > Cyanobacteriia > Cyanobacteriales > Microcoleaceae > Microcoleus. Next base: position 14,752 of record JANNOR010000053.1, read on the forward strand.
GCAGCAAACTAGCCGTTTGTCCCAAATTCAGCGGCAACACCGACACTCCCTCCAACCGAGACTGCACCCAACCATCGCCCCAATACCACTCGTGAAATCCGTCAATTCCCTGACTCAATAACAGTCGCAGACAATTTGACTCGGCAATATCAACGTGATGCCCAACGGCTACCGGGCCCAGCCAACTCGTAAATGTCAAACCTTGAGTAAATTCTTCGGGTAAGCCACTGGAGAACTGTTGCGGCCACAGCCATTGCTGCAATTGGCTCGATCGCACCAAGCTATCCCGAATCGCAGTTTCCGAAGCTTCAAGCTCAATCCGCAGGTTGCTTTGTTGAAAATTACCGAACATAAGAATTTTAGATATAAGTGCAGGTAACTTAAATGTAACTTATTCAGAGTTAGGCAGAAACCGGGTTTTTTACAAAAATACTGGTTTATAGCCCTTAATGTTGGTAAAAACCCGGTTTCTTGGGTGGGAGTGCGGGAACTTAGAAACCGGGTTTTTACGAAAATACTGGTTTATAACGCTTAATATCGGTAAAAACCCGGTTTCTTGGGTGGGAGTGCGTCCAGAATTATTTGGTATGTGCGTCGCTCTTAAATATTCGATTTGGTTTGGAGATTGTCGATCGCGACGCACCCTACGTTAATCTGGTGCAACAGGTTCGATCGCACATCAACGTCAATCCCTGTTCCAAAACACTAAAAAACTTAACAAGTTTACTCGAACATACCATCCAAAACACAATTTTCGTATCCAATTGTTAAGCTCTGTTGCATTTCATTGAAATCTCCCATCCTCACCCCACGGCATCGAAAGTCCGTGATACCATCACACATGAGTAAAGACTTTATAGAAAAATACTGGGGAGAAAAACTTTGACACTAAGGGTTGCAGTAGTAGGTTCAGGCCCCGCGGGTTCTTCCGCCGCCGAAACACTCGTAAAAGCAGGAATCGAAACATACCTATTCGAGCGCAAATTAGACTACGCCAAACCCTGTGGCGGGGCAATTCCCCTGTGCATGGTACAGGAATTTGACTTGCCGCAAAGCATCATAGACCGCCAAGTCAGAAAAATGAAAATGATTTCCCCCTCCAATGTAGAGGTGGACATCAATATTGAAAACGCCGACGAATACATCGGTATGTGTCGCCGCGAAGTGCTCGATGGCTTCATGCGCGATCGGGCGGCGACTCTAGGTGCCAAACTAATTAACGGTACCGTTCACACACTAGAGATTCCCGGCAACAATAAAGACCCCTATATTCTTCACTACGCCGATCACTCCAGCGGCGAGGCAATGGGAATTCAGAAAACTCTGAAAGTGGATTTGGTGATTGGGGCTGATGGTGCTAACTCTCGTGTAGCCAAGGCGATCGATGCTGGTGATTACAATTATGCGATCGCCTTCCAAGAACGCATCCGCCTGCCGGAAGATAAAATGGCTTACTACCACAACTTAGCCGAAATGTACGTCGGCGATGACGTATCTACCGACTTCTACGCTTGGGTATTCCCCAAATACGACCACGTAGCCGTCGGTACTGGCACGATGAAAGTCAATCAAGCCAGTATCAAAAAGCTGCAAGCAGGTGTCCGTGCCCGCGCTGCCAAAAGACTCATGGGCGGTGAAATCATTAAAGTGGAAGCTCACCCGATCCCAGAACATCCGCGTCCCCGCCGGGTTGTGGGCCGAGTTGCTCTCGTAGGCGATGCCGCCGGTTACGTTACCAAGTCTTCGGGCGAAGGTATCTATTTTGCTGCGAAGTCTGGCCGGATGTGCGCCGAAACGATCGTGGAGATTTCTCAGCAGGGTACGCGGATTCCGACTGAACAGGAAATCAAGCTTTATCTGAAGCGTTGGGATAAGGCTTACGGGATTACTTACAAAGTTCTTGACATTTTGCAACGGGTGTTCTACCGTTCTGATGCTACTCGCGAAGCTTTTGTGGAAATGTGTGCCGATCGCGATGTGCAGAAACTCACATTCGATAGCTACTTGTATAAGACTGTAGTGCCGGCCAATCCTTTCGTACAGATGAAGATTACTGCAAAAACTATTGGTAGCTTGTTGCGCGGTAATGCTTTAGCGCCTTAACTGTTAACGCACTTGGTATAAAAAAGCGGGCAGTTTTAAGGCTGCTCGCTTTTTTTAGAGTTCCGATAACGAACCGCGAAGGCGCGAAGGAACAGAAGGAAGAAGAATTGTTAGTTCAAGCTCAATTGGACTAAGGTATCGGGGGCGAGGAAGTGGGAAATGTGGTAAGCCCGCTCTTCTGTTTTTAGCAGGATTTTTTCGTAGAGGTAGCGCGTAGCTCGATCGCCCAAACTTTCGGCTTGTCCTGCTTGACGGCGCAGTAAACCGATGATAGCTTGCTCAGCAATCAAATCGTGTTCCAGCATTTGGCGGCAGGAATACACGCCGTCTGCTTCCGGCTCGAAACAGCACAACTCGGCTAATTTGCTGAAGCTGGCTGCTGGTATGCCGCCCAATCCGTTTAAGCGTTCGCCCAATTCGTGGACGTTATCTTGAGCTTCTCCGTAGCTTTCTTGAAAGAATTGGTGCAAGGAGTAGAATTCCGCGCCTTCCACCACAAAATGATGTTTTTGATATTGCAGGTAAAGAGCCTGAAAACTGGCTAGCAGGGCGTTCATTCCTTCACAAATCGGTGCTGTGACGGAATGTTCCAATAAAATTGGGTTTTCAGCGATGTGACCAAACGGTCTTAATGCACTCTGAATCTGGGCCATTAGTGTTCTCCTATCAATAGGCAGCTTTTGTTGCCAATGCAATCAGTCTAGCACCCTAGATTTACCAGTCAAGCAGGGTCTGCCTCGATAGTGGCAGACTTTGTACAATAGCAAAATTTTTTCCAAAACCTATTGAGAATTATTAGCAGTTGGGTTATGCTCTACAAAGACGATCGTTCTGAATGCTTCCTGAAAATGGGACAGAGCGAAAGCAAAAATTAATGCAAATGATTATTGTTGCTAGAAAAAATGAATCCAGCAGATCCAGAATTGGCAGTTTGTGAGATTGTCCAAGTCAGTTGGCTAGACAGGTGGCAAGTTTACAGACGCTTGCAAGAACTAGAAATCCCCTGCTGGTGCGGAGTTGACCAACCTTTGCGAACCCAAATCAACACTGTTAAGCAAGCTGCTCAGCTAATCAGCGTGTTGAAACAAATCAGCGCTTCTAAAAGCGAATTGGTGCAGTGGCTGGAGTGCTGCTGGCAAATAAGCTAAAACTTGTCATTTTCTAATAATTTTCACAACACAGTCAATAAAGGAGTCACAATTATGTATGGGTCTTGCAAGCAAGTTTCAGAGTTTAGCTTAGAGGGAGAAATCCTGAGTCTGATTGTGGAAGATGGTTGTAAATTAAAGTATTTGCGAATTTGCAGCGATCTGGGTATAGAATTTTTGGTCAAGCTGTGTAAGGAATTGCGGGCATCTCTACCGTCGGTTTTGACACCCGGATTGAGGGTTCAGGTGGCAGGCGAGAAACAGCTAAACTTGAAAAATGGCAAATTAAAACTTAAAGCCTACAGCCTGAAACTGTCTGGTAGCAACAGCGATCGAGCACCGCAACTGCTAGTAGACCTGACAAATGCACCTGTTGCGGTTGTGGCATTTGAGCCTGCGATGGCGTCCCGCCCCGCAAGCTACGACAAAATCGAAGTTATCTCTCCCACAGCAGCTCAAACTGTCAAAGCTTCAGCTAAAACCAAAACCCAAATATTAGTATGTCAAAAATCTGACTGCCAAAAACGCGGTGGTGCAGCGGTATGTAAAGCTTTAGAAAATGCTTTAAATGCTCGCGGTTTAGAAGGGCAAGTAACTGTTCGGGGAACCGGATGTCTCAAACAGTGCAAAGCGGGGCCAAATATAGTGGTGATGCCAGACAAAACTCGCTACAGTCGCATTGCACCCGCAGAAATTCCCGCGATCGTTGACAAACATTTTGCAGTTGTGAAAGCTTAGCCGATCGCGCCGATCGATTTAGAGGCGATTGTCGCAAAAAACGGCAACGCCGGACAAAAACTATGACTTAGGGGCTTCCTTCTAGAGAATATATAGGGATAGACTGTACCTGAGACAAGAGTGACTATTGGGATAAAAAGCCATGTCAGAAGCTGATCTTCGAGCCAGTCAGCACCAACCGCACCCTGCTGTAAGATCCGATATCGAATCATTTCAGCCAAATTTTGCTGCTAATGGGGGCTTTGAGCCGATCGCCCCCGATCTGCGGGCAAAAGAAGACTGGCAAACAGTCGATTTCCCCAACGCGATCAGTGTAGATGCCATTCCCACACAACCTGAAACAAAAAATTCGCAATCTCAGACACAGCCCACCGAGGCGAGCTCGCCCCCAATTTCCGACAATCTCAAAAATCTGCTTGGGAATACCGAACAGCGTCAGGGCAAAGGATCGACCCCAGTCACCCTCATGCAAGCCCTGCACGAATGCAACCGCGACCTTTTGCAGCGCATCGCCCAGCTAGAAACAGCTCTCGAACAGTCGCAAAAAACCTTGCAGGAACGCGAAGCTTTGCTAGAACAGCGGACTGCCGCACTCGAAAACACTCAAGAACAATTGACGCGGCTGTTTGGCAAAGTGGAAGTTTCCCATCAAACTCTCCAGGGTCAAGAAATTTTTGTCGAGAGTTTAAGCAGTCAGTTAGCAACCAGCCAAACCAGGTTAGCGGCCCTTGAGCGAGAATGTGCGTCTGCTGTGGGGCGCTACAACGAACAGTTTCACCAGCTAGCAGCAACAGAAAATGTTTGTCGGGAACTTCGATCGCGCTTGCACCGCCAGCAGCGCCATACCCTGCAATTCAAGGCTGCTTTGGAAAGAAGTCTGGAGATGCCGCACGTCAAGTCGCCGATTGTCGAGCCGCCTGACAATGCCGAGGATAGTGCCAACGCACAATTAGAATCGTTACTAGCGGCGGTCAAAAGCTCTCAGATGCCTCTGCCGCCAGCCTTCAACGCTTCCCCTGTCAAACCTTGGTCGGAGCCCGAAGAACATCCAGCCGTAGCGCCTGCTTCCGAGGCGATCGACCATGAATCCACAGCTAATCTGGAACTCAACAAATTAGCCCACGCATCCGGCATTCAATTGCAGGAGAACGAAACCTACCGGACTCAGGAGCCGGAAACAAAGCCGCCCGAAGCGGTTGCGGAACCTCAACTGCCGGTGCCCGAGTCTGAACCGCAAACTGGTGCTGTCACATTAGGGAGTCAAGAATTGGCGAAGGCTTTTCAAATTTTGAATTCAGTTGAAACCTTTGGGATTCAAGAAGTGCGATCGACTCTTTCCAAATCTACAGCAGTCGGACAACCTGACTGGCTGAGCGGGATTGCGAGTCCGCTGCGGCCTTCTAAGAAACGGCGATCGCTAGCTGAAATTGAATTGCCGAGTTTTCGGTGAAATTAAGTTGCTAGCGATCACCTGCGACTGATGGAATTCGCAGTTGGTAATTGGTAATTGCTGAGATTTACCAATTACCAAAAAGACTATTTTCTCCCCTTTCCCATGCCGTAGGTGAGAGCGTAGCTGGTAGCCAACAGCCACAGCCAAACACCGGGATACCGGGGTTCCAACCAAGGTTGTACCCTGCGAGCGAAGCTGGGGAGCCATCCACCGAACAGAAAGCTGGCTAAAGCTAGCAGAGTAAAACTAAAGTAACTTCCCAGCCAGCGCCAAATATCCCTCAAGGTGATAAAATCTAAAATCCACAGCAGCAGAGAAGGGTTTTTTCCGGCTGCTTGGATCGCCAATCGATTGAAAGTTAGCCAGTCAATTTTGTCTTTGATAAAAGTTTCGGCTACGACGAGTTCTTCTTCTGCCAAAATACCGAAAAAGGTATTGAGAATTGAATTGATTCTTTGGGGCGGCAAACTGCTCTCTGCGGGAACCATCATCCCTTTAGAAAACAGCCAAGTTACTGAAACGTTGCTCTGGTAAGCGCGAATTTGGCTTAAGTGATTTACAGTCAATAAATTGTGCTTTAATGCTGTATCCAAAAGGTCAGTTAAGCGGAAAAGATTGCGGACGAGGGAGCCGAAACCGGTGAAAACTAAGGGAGATTGCAGGGATGCTGCGTCGCCGATCGAGATCAGGCGATCGACCGCCACCGCCCGATCGCTGCTGTTGCTGCTGAAATGCCCGGGAATATAACCAAAAGTCGGTTTTTTCCACACCAATTTATCGACATCGCAGCGGCGGTACTCCGGCAAAATTGTAAAAAAATCCTCGTACAATTCCAGCAAAGAACCTGGATTTTCGGGATGTACTTGGTGGTAGTGAAATAGATAAATTGTAAGTTCTTCCCCAGCACCCGGAAACAACTCCCAAATAAGCTGCCGTCCGCGAGAAATGTCGCCGTGACTGTAGAGAACGTCCCCGTACTCGGAATCCCAAACTCCCGGTTCAAATCCTCCGTCGATGGCTGCTCCCACTGTCGGGCAAACGCTATCAAAAGCCCGCCCTCCGTTCAACTGCCAAGCGATGGGAGAAGCCGAACCCATTGCATCCACGAGCAGCCGTCCTAATGCAGTGCGATCGGCTTTTGTCGGCAAGTGGCAGCCCTGAACAATCACTTTTTCTGCTTCGACATCGGCTCGAACAAACTCAGTCTCGTCCCAAATTTCTCCGCCAGCTTCTGTCAGCTTAACTCCAGCCAAATACAGCAGTTTCTCGCCGTCCAAAGCTACATTCAGCACTTTCGGCGTGTGCAGAACTGGCGATTTAGCAACGCTTGGATTGTTAGCATCAAAAAATTTGTTGTAACCATCTTTGTATTCTTTGGCAATTAAAGTTTCGATTTCCGCAGCAGTAAATAAACCCAAATCAATTAAGCTTTGAATTTCATCCCGGGAAATATTCCACTCGCGATTCATCCGCCCGAAAGGCATTCGTTCTACCAGCAGCACTCGGTAGCCCAATCTCGCCATGACTGCGGCGTGAATCACTCCCAAGGCCCCGCCGATATAAATTAAGTCGTAAACAGCCGACTCAGAATCAGACCCCGAAATTGTGCCTTCTACCTTCTCCCCTCTTCCTTCTTCCTTCTTCCTTCTTCCTTCTTCCTTCTTCCCTCTTCCTTCTTCCTTCAAAAACACTACTTGTTTGGGAGTTTGAGGATTGCGAGTGCCTTCGCGCCAGCGCTGCTCCCACCAGTAAACGCGTTGGAGGTCGTATTCGCCTTTAGGCATTTTTTGGAAGTATTTGACGGTCAGCGGGTAATAGGGGGCAAGAGCTTCAAAAATTGACTGTTTGGAGAGGTCTATGACAGGGGGATCAGGGTAGCGATCGGGAAACTTGTTTCTCACAGCCAGATTCAGAGTTTGCAAGAACTTTCTTTCTCCTGCGGGCGCGTCTTCTAGACGAAAGACTTTTAAATAAGTCGTGCGCTGGACTGACCAAACAAAGACCGAAAGTTCTGCCGATCGGGAGTTGGGGTTTCCTGAATTGGTGTTAGCGAATGCGGGTTTTGGATTGGCATTTGCAGTTCCAGACAACAGAACCTCGGCTGCTGTTGCGTTTGAAAGCAGGCGAAAGCCGTCGGGAGTAATAATTTTCGATCCGATTCCCGGGTCGAATTCGTCCTGCAACCAGGTGCAGACGGCTGCTGTATCCGGTGTGGGAACTTCTAGATAAAGAATTTCTTGCATTTGAGGTTCTCTATAAATTCATGAAGATGGGGGAGTTGACAAGGGAGCAAACTGCGCTATACTCCCGAATACTTATTTAGTTTTAAATAAGTTTACATTGTTCTCAGATTTTTAGTTTTTCGATCGCTCTTGCTCTCGGTTGGCCCGCAGCGGCTGAATATCTACTCTCTTCGGTATGCAATCTCATGAATTATCCCATTCCTACCAATCCTCAAGAAATGATTGCTTTGCGACAGCAGCCGCTGAATGAAGAATTGGTGGCGTCGGCGATCGCGGGCGTGATTCAAATAGCTCGATCGCGTTCTCAGTCTTTGGATGAATTAAAGGCTGAGGTGCTCGCCGACGACAATCTGCTCGATTTGGCTCAAAGGCTCTGGCTGAGCGACATTGTGGCTCAAGCTTGGGAAAATTGGTCTTAGACTAGACTGCTGCTAAAATGTCTACCTAATTATAGGTGAACTTAAAATGGTACAAACAAGATTAAAATCCTTAACTATAGAAGAGTTTCTCCAACTCCCAGAAACCAAACCTCCCAGCGAATACATTGACAATCAAATTATTCAGAAGCCAATGCCACAAGGAAAACACAGTGCAACTCAATGTGAACTAATTATTTTTATTAACGCTATATTGAAACCAAAAAAAATTGCACGAGCATTTCCAGAACTCCGGTGTACCTTTGGTGGAAGGTCAACAGTGCCTGATGTTTCAGTCTTTGTCTGGAACAGAATTCCCGCCGATGATAACGGCGAAATTGCTAATGTCTTTCCCCTAGCTCCTGATTGGACAATTGAGATTTTGTCACCAGACCAAAGTCAGACTAAAGTTACTAAAAACATTCTGCATTGCTTAAATCATCAAACTCAAATGGGCTGGATGATCGATCCTGACGAACAATGTGTTTTTGTTTATCTTCCCCAGCAACAGACAGCAGTATTCGATCGACCAGAAATGCTGCTACCTGTGCCGTCCTTCGCTAGCGAACTGCGGTTGAGTGTGGGAGAATTGTTTGGTTGGCTGCTGAAATAATCTTCGGAAGATTGCCCAATTTTTAATATTTTAGGACTTATCTCATATCAAATCCGTTTGCATCGAAATGATATAAACGGAGGAGACGGCAGTGCCGTTTCCCTACCGCGATCGATTGTAGGGACACGGCACTGCCGTCTCCTGATTTTGGGTAAGATTAATTCCGATAAGCCGTCGCGCATTTAAATTGTATATTCAGGGCGGGCGGGACGCGCACCCCACAATAGTTTGATTGTTTTTTAACATACAATTTAAATTCAAAACAGCTTACAACCGGAATTGATATAACGGAGGTCAGGAAGACCGAAGTTGGAAGACCGAAGAGATTGATAGTGACACGGATACACCGATTAAATACTGCCAACAGTCAACAGTCAACAGTCAACTAACTAACTAACTAACGCAATTCGACTTCTCGCTTGAGTTCTACTAAAACCCGATCGCCCCTAGTCAACCGGTACTCTGCCCGCCACACTCCGGGAGTCAGAGGAGAATTTGTACTGTTTCTTTTGCCGACATAACGCAACCAAGTGCGGCTAGGCGATTGAATTTCCTTGCTGTCATTGGCGATGGTTTCACCGTTGGGTGCAAATAATTTGTATTGTTCCCGATCGCCCTTGAGCACTCCATAACTTTGCACCCAAAACAACAAAGCTGAACTGTTTGCAGGCAATTTAGTCTCTGAAAATTCTCCTGCCCAAACAGCATTCTGATCCGGAGGCTTAGTGGCAAAACCTGCGCGAATTAAACCTGTGGAAATATAGTCGAGAGGCTTGTCCCAAATTGGATTGCGGGCGATGTTGCAGCCTAACTTCGCCTCGGGGCCAACGAACGGATCTACGGGCTTGCCTTGATAGCGAAAAGTGACGTGTACGTGGGGGAAAGAGGCCATTCCAGAGTTTCCCACCATGCCCAAAACTGCGCCTTTTTGTACCTGCGCCCCCGGTTTGACAGCAACGCTGCCTTTGCGGAGGTGGCAGTATTGGGCTTCCCAGCCTGCGCCGTGGTCGATTACCATGCCGTTACCGCATTCTGTATTTGCGACGTTGGCTTTGTCTGTATCGTTTTGCAAACGTCGATCGACCACACCGTCTCGGACTCGCAAAACTTTGCCCGCAGCCGAAGCAATCACCGGGACTCCTTTTGCCATTGCTTTGGCGTCGGGAATGGCGAAGTCTGTGCCGTCGTGGCCGTTGTAGGTTTGTCGCCCGCAGCCAAAATCGACGGCGGCGGGAGTTGGATCGCGATCGAAGTACAGCAATACAAAGCAGTCTTTGCCTATGGTACAGGCGATCGGCTGACCGAATTGCGGGTTTTTGGGCTGTTGGGCGACTGCGGTTGAGACGAGACGCTGGGCGATCGTGTTGGCTTCGGCGATCGGCGCACTTAGTCCGGTGTTATTAGCACAGCTAGAAACACTTGTCAACCCCACGGTCAACAAAATTGCAGAAATCTGTTTTTTTGATAGTATATTCATTCGCCGGTTGGATGTAAAAGCTGAGGTGGGTAGTGAAAAATCAATTAATCATTCAGAATATAGTCGATCGGGAATCTAGACGATCGGTAAACCCTTTTCGTTTCCTATTTTGATTTTTAGTTTTTAATTACTTAAAAAATGCTCTCTAAAATTCGATCGCTCATTTCGATAATTCGGCTTGGCGGCCTTGCTGTTGCTGCTTTGGCGATGTGGGGATTTGCCACCATTGCCCAAGAGGTTTTGGAAAAGGAAACCCAGGCTTTCGATACATCTATTTTACTATATCTGAAGAGCCTGCACACTCCCCTGCGCGATCGAATCATGCTCGCCTTTACATTTTTTGGAGAGCCAAATTTGCTGCTAGCGCTGAGCGTGAGTTTGGGTATTATATTGTGGGTACGCAAACATCACTCCGAAGCTACAACTATTGCAGTTGCAGGCGGTGGGGCGATCGGTTTAAATATACTCTTAAAACAACTGTTTGCCCGTGCTAGACCTCAACTTTGGGAACGCACTGTTGAGGTAAAATTTTACAGTTTTCCGAGCGGACACGCGATGATTTCAATGGTTATTTACGGTTGGCTAGGATATTTGTTGGGTTCGCGCTTTCCCAAGCAGCGCTGGTGGATTTACGGCTGGACAATTATATTAGTTGCTGTTATTGGTTTGAGCCGGCTTTATCTGGGAGTTCACTGGCCTACCGATGTTATTGCCGGTTATACTGCCGGTTTGGTATGGCTGATTGCTTGCATTTCCAGCTTGGAAGTATGGAAGCAGTTTCGCGCTTCTAGTGCTGCTTCCCAAGAGAAGTTTTTGTCACCTAAAAATCCTCACAAATAGTTTTTAGCTGATAGCTGATGTTATTGGTTTGTAGTGAGGACTTTAGTCCGCATAAATCTGAGGACTAAAGTCCTTACTACAAAGATTTTTTGTATTTATTACTTCGATATAACCGGAAACTAAATAACAAATAATAAATAACTAACAACCAACAATTATTTGCTTTTGAGTAAAACACATAGCCATCCCTTTTTCGTAGTAAGCCGCCTCATTAATAAAGATTGGATATACCGTCGATTTACCTTCATAAAAGACCGGATCGCCTTCAAAGGTCAAAAATATCGGATCGCCAGGATTCAGGGCTTCATAATCTCTGCCTTGAAGCTGAGGATGGATCATTGCCTGAATTTCTCCCTGCTCGTTTCTGGGATAGTCGATCGCCTGACTGCTGTGATAAATAGTCAGAGGATTGTTTGTAGCAGGCGCTGTACCTTGATTGAAAGCTTCTACCCAGTCTAAAATTGTGCCGATAACTTGCTCGGTTTGCTGAAATAAAGACGCATCCAATACGCCTTGCGCTACTGCACCAACTTCCAGCGTACCACCTAATTCAGAAATCGATCGCAGCAAAGGGCTATCATGATTATTGGTTATTGATGCTAGTAGTTTGAGGTGGGGATACAAAGATGTTAAATAAGCTGCTAGTTGGAGGTTAAATGGATGCTGGCTGGCGAGAATAAATGTTAGCCCCATGTTCGATGTGGTGCTGTGCAAATCGACGATCAAGTTTTGCACCTGAGTGTTTTTTGAGCTAAAACTACGGTAGATTTCTTTCGCCCGCTGCGCTTCGTAGCTGGAGAGATCGGGATTTTGTAAATCTTGCTGTCGAAAGCAGCGGTTGAGGTCGATATCGACGTAGCGTCTCCCGATCGCACAAGCTTTGGGATTGGCTAGCAGGGCGACTGTTTCAAAAGTCGATCGCCCAATTAACTCCGGCGCGCGATCGAATTTCTTCACCAGGTAAATTCCTGTGAGTTCGTTTCCGTGGGTTCCTCCCACTATGACAACACGTTTAATTTGATTCATAAACAACTAACTTCCTATCCCGACAGCAGCAATATCTGTCAAAGTCTGCTGAATTGAAATCGATAACATCTTGAGTCTTGGACACAGCCACCTGATTTTTTGATAAAAATATACTCAGCAACCGCGATAAATATGGGGTGAAAAACTCGGTTTTTCAGCGTCTCTGTTCGCAACTCACGGTTTTATGAGTGAGATTGGCTAATATCTTAACTATATCAACACTTCGGACATTTTGCGACTGCAAACTGTAGAAGAATTGTTTCTTTGTCGATCGGCTTCGAGAGCAACCCTTGCCGAAGCCCGCTATCAGCCAGCGGAAAATCAAGGGTTTCAGAGTACCGCATAAAAACTGTCAGAAGTATTAATTAATAGTATAAACTATCTGTAGAGCATTTATCTAGGTGTTGCCATGCGGAAAGTCGTGCTGTTCATTGCCTCGAGTTTAGACGGTTATATCGCCCGCGTGAATGGCGATATTGACTGGCTGTTTACAGACCAAAATTACGGTTATACTAAATTCTTGGATAGTATCGATACGGTTTTTATGGGTCGAAAGACTTACGAACAAGTTCTAACTCTTGGTGAGTATCCGTACCAGGAAAAAAAAAGTTATGTTTTTACGAAAAATCTCGACTTTCAAGCAACTTCTGATGTAAAAGTGGTAACAGAGTTAGATACTTTTGTCAATGATTTTCGCTTGCTTGACGGCCAGAATATTTGGTTAGTGGGAGGGTCTCTGCTGATTCGCGATTTCCTGAACAATAATTTGGTCAGCGAGATAATTCTCTCGGTGCATCCGATTATTTTAGGTCAGGGAATTCCGCTATTTGCTAATCCCAATACTACAGCTTTGCAGCTAACTGGATGTCAGACTTACAATTCCGGTCTAGTTCAGCTATCTTACGATGTGACCGCTTGACGGCGCGCCGAATTGCTAAGTCGCTGCCAAAAATACTGTTAGTTGGTTATCAAAAAAGGTAAGATAGGACTTGGTAAGTTAGCTGATGATAAAATGTGTTTGTTTCTTCTTGCTATTAATATCTTTTTTCGGAATCTCGCTTCCTGCTGAAGCCTCTGTATGCCGCAATTATGAAGGGCACGAGATTTGCATTGTCGATATTAAACGCAGTGCGAAAAATTACTGGGAATACCGAGTAATTCTGAGTGTTGATGGAGAGAAAAAGCCTCTAGAACTCTACAATTGCCGCGATCGCACTACAGTTAAGAAAGACGGAATTATTTTGGGGTTTGGAGAAAACAACCCCGGTGAAATCGTCTGCCGTTTTTTTAATAAAAAATAGTTTTGGCAATTGAATTTATCTCATCCTCTGATAATTTCATCCAACTTGACTGTAAAATTTAGATTCTGGGATCACCAATAGCGGGAACACTAATGCGTTTTTCAACGCAAAGCGTGAAGATTTTTGCGTTCAAACTTTGGCGAGGCGATCGCCGCTGGGAAGATTTTCTATATGTGCCGCGACTTGGCTGCAAGAGTTCAGGCCCACACCGCCGTAATACTCTCGATACCACTCTACAAACTGATGAATTCCTTGTTCGATCGGCGTACTGGGTTTAAATCCGACATCCCGCATCAAATCGTCTACGTCAGCATAGGTAGAGAGTACGTCACCGGGCTGCATCGGCAACAAATTCTTAACTGCTGTTTGGCCCGTTGCTGCTTCTATAACTTCGATAAAGGTCAACAATTCCACAGGGGAATTGTTACCAATATTGTAAATCTTATAGGGAGCCTCGGTTGAATTTTGTAAATTGCACTGAGGCGGCTTTTCGATGACTCGCACAACTCCTTCTATTACATCGTCAATGTATGTAAAGTCGCGCTGCATTTTGCCGAAGTTGTAAACATCTATGGGTTTGTTTTCGGCGATCGCCTTTACGAACTTAAAATAAGCCATATCCGGCCGTCCCCAGGGGCCGTACACTGTAAAAAAGCGCAATCCGGTGATTGGCAAGTTGTACAAATGGCTGTAGGAATGAGCCATCAATTCGTTAGCTTTTTTGGTAGCCGCGTAAAGGGAAATCGGGCGATCGACATTATCGCTAACAGCAAAGGGAACTTTGGTATTAGTACCGTAAACGGAACTGGAAGAAGCAAATACTAAATGCTCGATTTTGCTGTGGCGGCAGCCTTCTAAAATGTTGATAAACCCGGTGAGGTTGCTGTCTGCGTAAGCGTGGGGATTTTGCAGGGAGTAGCGGACTCCGGCTTGGGCTGCGAGGTGGACAACGCGATCGAACTTTTGGTTTTGGAAAAGTTGGGATATGCCAGTGCGATCGCTCACATCTAAATGCCCAAAAGTAAATTCTGAATGTGGCTGGAGTTGGGCTAGACGTGCTGTTTTGAGATTGACATCATAATAGTCGTTTAAGTTGTCTATACCGTAAACCTGTTCACCTTGGGACAATAATCTTTGGGCTAAGTGATAGCCGATAAAGCCTGCTGCGCCTGTTACTAAAATTTTCATAAAAACATTTTGTGCGACTTACCATACAACATACCGTAAGTGCGTCACTATTCATCATCTGCTGGGAAAGCTGGGAAATCTCACCGTAGGGTGCGTCGCGCGCGATCGACCATCTGCTGGGAAAACCGGGAAATATCCCAGCGACGCACCCTACAACTGTTAGATTTGTCACAAATTATATACCGATCGCCAGTGTCTCGCCTTCTAATGACGGTTTGTCTGTTTTTTTCCTCCTTCTTCTTTTATCTTTTTTACGTGCGGTACTGGAAATGGCGCGATTGTATCGAGGCGGCTGCATCTAGCTGCATCACACCAGCCGGGGAGATTCTGATTGGAGGCGGTGCTTTTTGGATAGTTCCAGCAGTTGTATTTTTCCTGATTTTTGCTGTGACTTTCGGGTGGAATTTATGGAGGAAGCATAGAGTTACATAAACCAAGAACAAAAATTAAATTGGTATTACGCAGTCTCGACGCTTTTCCGGGAGTTTGAGATTCTTCACCATGCTTGCGAATGGAAGAATTAGGTTGTTAGTGCGTAAGTTCTGTATTAAATCTTTTCGTTTCTTGTTCTCTCCACTTAATAAACTGGTTATAATATCTGAAATTGAAAAAAAAATTAAATAAGCGGCATGAGTGACATCAGATTTTGGAAACCAGCTCGTCAACTATTCAGACATGATGAACCCTTAATTAATAAGGAGTTAGAAGACTTCTACGTGCGCCGAGAAGATAGTCCGGTGGATGCTTTGGTAAATTTGCTGGAAATGGATGATGATCCAGCTCAGTATCTCGTCGCCGGACATCGCGGAGGCGGTAAGACGACGGAGTTGCGACGGCTAGAACAAAAGTGTGCACAGGATTACACGGTTGTTTGGGTGGATACGGATACGGCACTTGACAAGTTCAACATCGGTCATGCGGAAGTGGCTGTGCTGATTGGGATGCAAGTCGTGCAGCGACTGGCAGATGTCGGTTGGAGGTTGCCCAGAAAGTTGGAAAAGGAACTTTTAGAAAGTCTCAAGAAAATAACTTACCAGGATAAAGTTACGGGTGGGGGCGAACTTCAGTTACCGAAGCTATTTCAAGACTTGGGAATGCTGCTCAAAGTGGGATTTGGGCGCGAAACGACTCGGACGCTGGAAGTTAGACCCGTTTTGGGTGAAATTATTAATAAGGTGAATGAGATTATTGTTGCCGCTCAACGAGATAAACCGAAGCTATTAGTAATTGTGGATGGCTTGGATCGAAAGGAATATTCGATCGCCCTAGAGATGTTTTCCAGTTCGTTATTGACGGATCTTCAGTGTCATATTATTTATGCCATTCCGATCGCCTTGCGCTACTCTCCATCTTTTAAGCAGCCGATGGAGAGCTTTACCAGATGTCTAGATTTATCGAATATTGCCGTTTTTAAATGCGATGCAGCAGCTCGTCCGACAACCGATATTGATAAATTGGGACGACATATATTAAAAGAGGTCATCGACAAACGGTTAGCCACATTGGGAGATGCCTACGCAAATTTGTTTGAACCCCAGGCGATGGATTTGCTGTGCGAAAGAAGTGGCGGCGTACTCCGGGAGTTGGTGCGGTTAGCGCGGATGGCTTGCGAAGTGGCATTGAACAAGAAAGCGAGCAAGATCGATCGCAGTATTGCCGAGGAAGCGGTTCGAGAAGAACATCAAACGTACACGATCGAAGATTACCATTTTCCTGAACTGGAGACGGTGCATCGGACGGGCAAGTTGAGCAGCAATGAGTTTGACTCACCAAAGCACGGCAGAATTGTGATTTGTAATGAGTTACTGCACTACAAGTTGGTGTTTGGGTATAAGGATCAGAAATATGGGCGCTGGTTTGATGTGAATCCGATGTTGTGGGCCGATTTGGAACGCTGGCAGAAAACCAAGGAGTAACTTATGATGCAGGCACTAGAGCCGATCGACCAATCAGAATTAACTAAATTAGTCAATGCAGTGGCTTTGAGCGATCGCAGTCTCAGTATATTTGCGATCGCACCTGATAGCGCTCCGAATCATCCGGTTGTGGAACAGCTTAAGGCGCAGTTGCGCGAGTTGGATGAACCGTTTCTGTTCCACAACCTCTATTACAGTGACGATTCGTTGTTCAATTTCCTGCATCGTCTCGATGGAGAGGAGACATCCGGGCGCAGGGTGGTGATGGCATTTGGGCTGGAGTCGGTGCCGCGACACCGATTGCTACAGGAAATGCAGCAGTTGAATTTGGGGCGAGAACGGATTTTCGATCGCAATATCGTTCTTGTCTTTTGGTTGAATCGGGAGACGTTTCTGAATGAGTTTCGCAAGGAGGCTGCGGATTTTTGGGACTGGCGGGGGAATGTGGCGGTGTTTGCGACGCGCCCTCCGTCGAATCCGTTGCTGTATCCCTATCTGGAATGGCTGATTGCCGAAAACTCTTATTTGAAGGTGGCTGGAGTGATGCAAGTCAACCGCCAAGTCGATATTTTGCTCGATCGCATTTATGTCTCGCTTCAGGCAGAATGGGTTGAGGAACGGAGTCAATCGTTTCTAGAGCGAGTTACCAGGGGCGAAGGGCGAGTCAAATCGAGTCGTGGTAACAAATTTGGAGAACCCGATTTCCCTGACATCGAGTTTGATGAACCGATGCTGATGATGAGTGCGGAACCTACCAGCAGTCAGCGCGTGACGAAAATCGTCGATCTCGCGGAGGCGTTGCGGAAACACACCTACAGTGCGATTTTAGGGGAACCTGGGGCAGGGAAAACGACCTTGCTGCGCTACCTGGCCCGACATTTTGCGATCGCCTATCGCGGCATTCAAGCTAACGAGAGTTCTGTAGGGAGGGTGATCGGAGGAATGGGTGAGGATTTAGGAGAGATGCGGTTGCCGGTGTTGTTTCGGATTGCCGATTTTGCTGAACGCCTTGCCCAAGAGCCCGATCTCAGTTTGGTGGAATACCTGAAGCAATTTTATCGCCAGTGGGAGTCCGATCGCGATCGAGCTAATGGCGATGCAGTTGCCGACTTGTTGCTAAACAAGATGGCGGCGGGGGATTGTTTGGTGCTGATGGATGGGTTGGATGAGGTTTTCGATCGCGCAAATCGAGTCCAGGTGGTGCAGCAGATCGATCGATTGGTGAAGGAATACAGCGACAATAAGTTTGTCATCACCAGCCGGATTGCCGGATATCAGGAAGCTTCCCTGGGGAGTCGGTTTCGAGAGCTCACGATTACGCCGATGGGCAATTCCCAAATTAAGGAGTTTCTGAAACGGTGGTGTCGGGCGATCGAAGAGGCGCAACGTCCCGAAGCTGATGTTAGTTTACACGAACGGGATGGGGAACGGGAAGCGCGGGGAATTTTGCAGGCGATCGAAACCAAGCCGGGAGTGAGTCGATTTGCCACGAATCCGCTGCTGCTGACGATTTTGGCCCTGATTCATCGCAACGGCACTCAAATGCCCCAGCGGCGGGTGGAATTGTATCAATTGGCAACCAAGACGCTGATTGAAGATTGGCAGTCTGGGCGGAATATTGCCTATGGCGTACAGCACAAGCAACTGTCGCTGATGGAAGAAGATGTGACGGCACTGTTGGCTCCTCTGGCGTTTCAGATGCACGAGGAGAAGCCGTCGGGGTTGGTGACGCAGGGGGAGGTGGAAGCCTGGTTAACGCCCAGAATGGCGGAATTACAGGGGGTGGAGGAACCGGAAGCGCTGGAGTTGGTGCGACAGTTTTTGCGGAAGGTGCGGGAGACGACGGGGCTATTTGTAGAACGAGCTCCGGCGGTGTATGGGTTCATGCACCTGACGTTTGAGGAATATTATGCGGCGCGGTACATTGCCGACAATGAGATTGCCGATATTTTGAAAATTATCAACACCTATCGCTATCAGGCACGGTGGAACGAGCCGCTTTTGCTGGCATTGGGCTATTTGAGTGCGGATAGGCAACGAGTGAATCGGTTGTTGGCACAGTTGTTTGGCAATTTAGCCGACTATCAACCCGATATTGCTGACAAGGAGATTCGGCTGAAAGAGGCGGGGGCTAATCGAGTGCTGGTGTGGTATCCACTGGCAGAGGCGGCCCCGCAGGAGTCTGATTTGCTGTGGCAGGATTTGCTGTTTGTGGGGCAGGTATTGGCAGAGATCAAAGTCACGCCCAAATTCTGTCGGCAGCAAGTCGAGAAGCTGATACTGACTTATTTGGGGTTGGATGGGAATGATTTTGCCGATGAGTCAACTCAGGAGTTGTTGCGGCTGCTGCGGGGAATTGAGCTGTTTAATCAGCAGGTGTTAGACAGGTTGCAACAAGCTACAGAAGATCAGCGGTTGTCTGAAGAACAGCAAAACAAAGCGCGGGTGGCGATGCTGTATGTGGTTTGTGGTTTGGCGGGAGAAGGTTTAATTGCAGGCGTAACGAGCATCGTACAACAGTTAACGCCATCCTTGTTTGAGGAAATCTGCGGTTTAGTTGCCAATTTGGGTGCAGAGATAACTCCTAATTTGGAACGCGAGTTGGAGGATGCGATCGGCAATTCCGATCGCCTACAGGCCTTAGAATTTATGACTGGATTGTCTTATTTGCGATCGGAAAAGTACGATCGGGCAATTTCCCTGTTACAAACCCTAGAAGAGCGGGTGGATTGCGATCTAGGGGGTTTTGTCGAATGGGCGATCGCCATTGCCTGCGAGAAAAACCAAGAGTACGATCGGGGTTTGAATTACTATCAGCAAAGTTGGAGAAAGTTGCAATGTTCCCATGCTGCTGAGTTATTTCATTTGTGGCAAAGTTGGGGTAATTGTCATCTCTTAAACAAAGAAGGTTCGCAATCTTTACAATGCTTCCAGCAAGCATTGGGAATTGCCAGACAATTTAACAACCGGAAAGCGGAAGCTAACATTCTTTGGAATATTGGTAAAAGTCATCAAAGGATGAGTGATTATGGGACGGCGATCGATTATTATCAACAAAGCCAAGAACTCTATCAGCAGTTGGGTAAAAATAATGACTACGATATAGGACTCAGTATATTCCAATGCAGACTCGGATGGTCTAATATTAGGCATCTTTAATTATCTTGTCGATATCTAAATTTATCTATTTATGAAGGTGACAAAACAGCTATGACTACTATCACTTATTGCAAGGGATTACCAACGAACATTGATGAATTGACACCAATAGGTTATAGTGAATTTGAGCTGTTTTTAGGGGCTTTGAGCGACATTTTTCATGCTGCTACCGTCGAAACAGTTAATCTGCTCTTAAATCTTGAAAATAAGTTTAATCAATCTAGTTAAAATACTCACTTACAAAAAGTTTATGGCATCAGCCAGCGTCATGCTCACGGAGTAATTGCCAATGCTAAAGGTAGGGTTGATTCAGCCAAAGAATGTAGAACTATACATATTCAACAATTAAAGTCAAAGTTAAAATATGCTATTGATTGGGTCAATAAAAGCTCGCACAAACTTAAGTTAGCTCGGAAGTTTTATGCCAAAAAAAATTGGGTACATTCTCAAACAAATTGCAACTTTCCTTTATCGTCATCTCTGCAAGACAAAAAAACCAACTGGTATCGCTTACGCTTCAATATTCATCACAAAAAGCGATATATATTCAAGCTTCAAAACCGGATAAAGCATCTCTCGATCTTACCGAAAAGGCGATCGAAATTGAGAGAGATTCTTTTGAGGACAAATATATTTAGTAACCTGAGATTTTGAAAGGTGCGTCGCTGTGAGATTGTCGATCTTTTTGAGAATTTTTGATGGCGACGCACCCTACAAATGACTACGTTATCCCTTCATAGCTTTGATTAAAATCCCGATAATTTTCTGAATATCTCGGATGAAATATTCGGTTAAATCTATCGAAACTACCTTATTTTCGAGTTTGAGAAATTGCCAAACTGTACCAGTTGTCACAGCGCCGTAAATAACCGAGATTTCGTTACCTTCTTGTTGGTTAAACAATTGTGCTGCTACCATTTCAGCGATACACTGACCTAATCCTGCTTTCAAATTATCATTTTTTGCTTCTACAATTGTTAATATGGGACTGGAAATAAACAACTGTTCCTGAGAATTGCTCATCAAAAAATCACAAAATCCATTTAGTCCTTTAGCTGGATCGACATTAAACTCTACTCCAGAAAATAAACTTATATGATAATTTAGTTTGCGCCTAATTTCTAGGAGGATTGGTGCTATAATCATTTCTGAACGAGCTTTTTCGGTATTAATTGAAACAGCTAGATCGATATTTTCTTTGAGAATGGTTGTTAATAATTCACTGGCTTCTATTTCTGGAACATCAGCTAAGAGTTGGGAAGACTCGGTAATTGTTAATTCAAATATTTTACTTACATTACTTAGTTTGAAATCGCTGTAAGCCATTGATTTTATGATTCTGTAGTCATCAATAAAGGGTTGTTTGTGGGGTGAGGGCGGGTTTATATAATTTGTCGATACTTCTCAAATATCTCGGCGAACCCGCCCCTACGAAACTTTGTATAACGCACATTACATCTGAATGTAGGGTGCGTTATCAGCCTAAGCATAGGTTAGAATTGTCCATCTACTGCGGAGACGCAGCGTTCGCAAATTAGCGGATGTTCGATCGACTCTCCGACATGAGTAGAGTAGTTCCAGCATCGATCGCACTTGTGGCCATCTGCTTTCACAACACCAATTCCCAACTCTGGAGATTGGAAGCTGTAAGGCAATTCTTGCAGAACTACATTCGATTCTATTAGTTCTACTTCGGAAGTGATGAACAAATACCGCAATTCATCAACACAGTTGCTGACTGTTGCAGAATCAGAAATTACAGGTTTTTTAGCCTGAGTTTCTAACTTCGGTTCGACTGCAATTAATTCGGCTTTCGGGATTTCCGGTATTGCTACAATCGCCGTCTCTACTGGGGCTGCGATGACGATAGCCTGTGTTTCTGCAAGCACGATCGCGGTTGTGCGGCCCACTACATCTGCTGTCAGCGAATCAATCGTTTCTGCAAGTTGTTGACGGTTGACTGCAAACAGCAAGTTGCGAAAAACAAACCAAATTGTAAATAAGATACCGATGACTTCAAAAAGCCCACCTAACATCGGAATCTGATTCATTGTATCCAAAACCGCCACGGTTACTCTGCCCGTTACCAACAGAGAGGCTAACAGCCCAAGTGTTACCAGCACTTTTTGGTATTCTGTGAAAAACTTGCCCGCGTACTCAGGCAAATCGGCCACAAATTGGGCGACTCGATCTAAGATTGGCTGCGAATGTGAAGCCGACGGTTCAGGGGCAGAATACTCGATTATATCCGAAGGTCGATCGCCCTTTTCTCTCCTTTCTTCTTGAACATGAATTGTGTTTTCTGTCAAGACTTTAGCAACATTAGCCGCTTTTTCTTCCTGTTTATCTTGTACTGCTTTGGCTGCTTCCGCTGCGGCTAACTCGATGACTGAATTTTGCGATCGCACATACTCCATCAATCCTTCGCTACTAGGATTCAAAGCTTGCAATTCCTGTCTCTTTGCGACATCGGGAACATATAATAAAACCTTAGCTTCCAAGGAAGAACCGATCGCCTTTTCAGTCCTCGCCTGTTCCAAAACCTTGTTAACTTCGCCGCGCACTTGCCGCAAATATTGCCAGCGACTCGCCAGTTCGGGATTGTGCCATTTCGCGTCCAACTTTACCCAACCCGATTCAAACACTGATTTGTGCGATGTGGGATAGGGAATATATTGCCAAATATCCTCAGCCATGTGACACAACACAGGTGCGATCGCCTTTGCCAAATTCTCCACGGCGATCGCAATCACTGTCTGACAACTCCGGCGGCGGTGAGCATCCGTAGCGCTGATGTACAGTCGATCTTTGCCAATATCCAAGTAGAAATTCGACAAGTCCACCGTACAGAAATTCTGCACAGTTTGGAAGAATCGGGAAAATTGGAATTTGTCGAAAGCATCTTTAACTTCCGCAAAAACTTCGCCCATTCTGTGCAGCATATAGCGATCGAGTTCCGGCAAATCCTCGTAAGCCACAGCATCTTTTGCCGGATCGAAATCGTGCAAATTCCCCAACAAAAACTTAGCTGTATTGCGAATCTTGCGGTAAACATCCGACTGCTGTTTGAGAATGTTTTTACCCAAAGGCACATCTGCCGAGTAGTCTACCGAAGACACCCACAACCGCAAAACATCCGCTCCATATTCCTTAATTACGACTGCTGGATCGACGACATTTCCTTCAGATTTGCTCATCTTGCGGCCTTTTTCATCCAGCACAAAACCGTGAGTCAAAACTGTTTTGTAAGGAGCAACGCCGTTAGTTGCTACACTTGTCAGCAAGCTGGATTGAAACCAACCGCGATGTTGGTCTGAACCTTCCAAATACATATCAGCAGGATAGTTCAATTCCGATCGCCCTTTTGCGACTGCGGCCCAGGAAGAACCAGAGTCAAACCAGACATCCATCGTGTCGGTTCCCTTGCGGTAAGTGCGGCCGTTATTGCGGTAAGATTCCGGCAGTAATTCGGCGATCGGCATTTCCCACCAAGCATCGGAACCTTTGTCTGCAATAATTGCTTGTACGTAGGCGATGGTTTCGGCATTTAGCAGCGGTTCGTTAGTTTCTTCGTCGTAGAATACTGGAATCGGAACGCCCCAAGTGCGCTGTCTTGAGATACACCAATCAGATCGATCGCCTACCATTGCAGTAATCCGATTTTCCCCTTGGGCGGGAATCCAATTAACACTAGAAATTGCTTTTAAAGCTTCATCGCGGAACCCTTCCACCGACGCAAACCACTGTTCCGTCGCCCGAAAAATTGTCGGCTTCTTAGTGCGCCAATCGTAAGGATAAGAGTGAGCGTAACTTTCCTCTTTAATCAAACAATTTGCTTCCGCAAGGGCATCAATGACTGCGCCATTGCCGTTTCCGAGGACATTTAAACCTGCGAATACTCCAGCCTCGGCTGTGAAATTTCCGCTCTCATCTACGGGAGTCAAAACTGGCAAACCGCAGCGTTTTCCGACGATAAAATCTTCTTGTCCGTGCCCCGGTGCGGTGTGTACCAATCCCGTACCAGAATCAGCGGTAATGTAATCACCACCAGCCACGATCGGGCTTTCGCGATCGAATAGCGGATGTTTGTAGATACAGCCTTCTAATTCTTTGCCTTTGAAGGTGGCGAGTATTTTTAATTCAGTGTTCAGAGTTGCCGATAGCCGATCGACCGCATCGACAGCTACTAAGATAAATTGTTGGGCGATATTAGAATTTGCCGACGGTTCCACCACCGCATAATCTAGTTCGGGATTGACGGCGATCGCCAAGTTTGCCGGAATTGTCCAAGGGGTAGTTGTCCAAATCGCTGCCCAGAGGCTCGGCATATAGCGTTTGAGCTTCGATTGCAAAGTTTTTGACAACTTTCTGACATGAAACGCGACGTAGATACTGCGCGATGTGTGGCCTTCAGGATATTCCAATTCCGCTTCGGCGAGGGCGGTTTTAGAACTCGGGCTCCAGTGAACCGGTTTGAAGCCGCGGTAAATATAACCTTTGAGCACCATTTCACCGAAAACGCCGATTTGGGCGGCTTCGTATTCCGGCTTCAGAGTTAAATATGGATGTTCCCAGTCGCCCCAAACGCCGTAGGTTTTGAAAGAATCGCGCTGCTTTTCCACGGCTTGCTGGGCGAAGGCGGCGGCTTTGCGGCGGAGTTCGATCGGAGTCAGATTCAGCCTTTCCTCCGATTTCATGTTTTGCAATACCTTAAGTTCGATCGGCAATCCATGACAATCCCAACCGGGCACATAGCGAACTTTCTTACCGCACAGCATTTGATAGCGGTTGATGAAGTCTTTGAGGATTTTGTTGAGGGCGTGGCCGATGTGAAGCGAACCGTTAGCGTAAGGCGGGCCATCGTGGAGGATGAACAAGTCGCCCGGATTATCCTGAGAAAGGCGATCGTAGATGTGTTCATCTGCCCAAAATTGTTGCAGTTCCGGTTCCCGTTTGACCGCGTTGGCGCGCATTTCAAACTTAGTTTTCGGGAGATTTACACTGTCTTTGTAAGATTTAGCTTCCATTTTGTGAAGTTCTTTCTGTTGTTATTTGTTAGTAGTTAGCGGTTAGTTGAGATTTGATATCAAGTCCGGTTAAATAATCATAATTAGTTAGTAGTGAGGAATTTAGTCCTCTCTCGTCGTTGAAGAGTTGACAGTTAGACATTCTAGTATAGGCGATCGCACGCACATTCGATCAAAGCTCCAAAACCCGTAGGGGCGGGTTCACCAACAGATATAAAGGTTGCAGACAGGTCAAATAAACCCGCCCCCACCCACAAAAAAGTCCTTTCCATTCTCCTCTCCCCCTCTGCGCCCTCTGCGCCCTCTGCGGTAAAAAAATCCCTCATAAATCAAGGTTGCGCTACTCAGTCAACCAACCGAACATTTCACCAACAGTCAGATTAAACGATTCGGCGAAGGGTGGAACGGGGATGCGATCGCCCGGTTCTTCAAAAACTGCTATGGTGCGATCGGCAAAATAGACAAAGACTAATTTCTCTTCCGGGTCAATCAGCCAGCCCATCTGAGTTCCGTGGGCGAGACAGTGAAGGATGTTGCGAACGACTTTGGTTTGACTTTGATCGGGGGAGAGGATTTCGATTGTCCAGTCAGGCGGGATGGCGAAGGTGTTAGCGACTTCCCCCTTTTCGTCGCGAGGAATTCGTTCCCAAGTAAACACACTAACATCGGGAACAGTCGATCGACCGCCAAAGGTACAGCGCAATTCTGAATAGGCGCGGGCGATGCGTTGCGGTTTGAGTACCCGGTTGATGTCACCACCAAGATCGAGCTGAACTGTGCTGTGTTTTCCCTGGGGCATATGTTTCTGGATAATTTGACCGTCGATGAATTCGCTGGCGGGTTTTGTTTCCGGCAGTTGCAGAAATTCATCGAGAGTCAAAGGTTTTGTGGGAGTTTGAACCATTACCGTTTGTAGTGGATGGATTATCAGTATTGTATTACATAAATAGTCCCAACCCGCGACTAAAGGTATTTCCCAGTCGATCGCACAATGAAGCAGCAGGCACTTTGTCTGCTTCCCGTTCCCATTTTTCCACGAGTTGGCGGCCCAAAGGCGTGAGGCGAAAACTGTCGGTAATCCCTTGTCCGTCTACTTCCCGCCGCAGTACGCCGACTTGGATCAGCCACAGTAGGGAGTTTTCGGCTGCGAGTTCGGCTACGGGCGATCGGGTGTAGCCCTTTTCGACACCGGAATTTGAGGCGATCGTTGTCAGAAAAACGCTGTTATCGCGGATGGTCTTGAAGAAGTGTAATTGAAATGGGCTGCACCGGATCGCGCGATCGGCTCTTTTGACAGTGCGGCCCGGATAACTAATAGATTTAAACGCTTCGGATGGGATAAAAGTCATTGAGATTACCTCAGAACAGGTACTATATTTTTAATTGTTACAGATATCACGACGTATTGACTGTTGAAATAGGCGATCGGCTCCTGTATCCCTCATAAGAGTCAAAGAAGCGAACACTAACACTGATTCACCCAACTGATACTAATCTTACACTTTTTCTGACAGATTCACTTAGTTTAGGTTGATCAGATTAATTCTATTATTCGTAATCTTCATACTTTGCGAACTGTTTTTTTTGAGTTTCAGTTGGGTTGTTAAGATATTCTATTAATTCTTTAAGAACAATCAAATCCATTGCTTCTTCATGGGTGTCTATATTTCGCATAACGTGTGTCACGCCATGATATTTTCGGTAGTCTAGACAATCTTCATGTAGGGTTGTGACAATCCTATAGTTCTTTTTCCATTCTTCACCTGTTTCCCAAACTACAACCAAATTAATATTTTTAGAAGTCTTGTGACCTGTTCCTATATCTTCTATCAATCCATCCAATGAAAATTTATATTCCAATACTTTGGGTACTGACCGAAAAGGAAGCTGGTTATTTGAATCAAAATTTTCTAGATTTTCTTCTAAAACTCCTATGGGATTCAATTTTGGATCATAGATATGCAATTCATTACGGTCAATCAGTATTCTATATAATCCGTCATAGTCTGTTCGTTCATTCGTTGCCATGATCTGGATACCCCGAATAACACCTCCAGCAATCATTTGGTTGAATAAAGCAATGACATCTTGTTCCCTGGAAGGAAATGATGTTATTGACACTTTCTTTGTTGGGATAAAGAAATTCTCATTTATTAACTCCAGAGGATGATTTTTTTCGTGTTCCTCCATCTCTTTTTTCCATTCTTCAATTCTTTGCTGCCTAGATAGTTCCTCGCGATTCCTTCCTCCCGTTGTAGGCTTTAAACATTTATGATATTTAAATAAAATATCTACCAACTTAGATGCAATTTTTTGAGCCAGTTCTATTAACTCTTTTTTATAGTTTTTTCTCCCTAGGTCTGGAGTATAATTATCGAAGTGAACTAGAACGTGGGCATTATTTTGACGACTAATATTCTGATTTAGTGGAATTGTTACTGTCTCTCCTTGTGGCATATTATTTGCAGCTAGTTGTATGCCACCATATAAAATTTTGCTGGAAATCCTATATTTTATATATTTATGGAATTCTTTCCAGTAACTAACTGACCACACATAAGCGCAATAAATATAAGGTTTATGAAAGTTTAATAGTTCCTTTTCTTCTTCTGTTAGATTCCATCGGTCTAGGGATAAAATTGCTTCTATATCCCATTCTCCATAGATAACAAGGCGATTTTTATAATTGCTTGGAAGATCGTGGTCTGGATTTTTACCTCTTTTATATAAATCATCTTTTTTCTTCTGTATTTCCTTATAGCATATTGACTTATTTGGTGATATATCGTGAATACGCAAATAAGTCGGTTTTTCAATTTTATCTTGTGTTAAATTTCCTTGCTTATCAATAACATTTAAAACAATGTTTAACCCAGAAGTAGGATTAATTGCCCCTAAAGCAGTTTTTAAGCGCAACACCTTTAGCCATGCACTAGCTTCATTCATACCTACCCAATTCAGATCTTTAGGAAATGTATGTTTATCGAAGCGTATGCAGATGGAAACGCCTGTATCTACAACGTCTATAAAGTCTTGATCTAAAGAGCCATCCATATCATTGGTAACTTCAGGTCTGCTTGAAGGACTTTCATCTTCTACCCAGTCTTTAGCGTGTAACATTTTTCCAACAGCGGTAAAGCTCTCTGTTTTAGTACAGAGCTGGATATGGTTAAAGCCATAGGCAAGATAGGTAGCTCCTACACCTTTGTGGCCACGATTCTTTTTCGATTTGAAAGAAAAAAATGGAGCTAAGAAGGATTTGAATTGACTTTCATCTAATCCAATTCCATTATCTGTAACTATCAGTCTGTTTTCTTTTATGTCAATTGTTATCCAGATTGTTGGCTCATACGAACCGTTCTCTTTTTCAGCACGCTTTTCTACCGCATCCATAGCATTTTGGATTGTTTCGCAAAATGGATCGTACCATCCTACATAGGATGTCAGAATCCCTTTTATTTCATTTTTTAGAGCTTTTAATTTAACTTCTGTAGCTGCCGCTGTTTTAGCTTCAAGAGGATCAAATGATTCAAAATGTTGAAAATTTTTCATATAACAAATCGCAATTTTAGTTTAGACATCACTGTTCCTCTGCTTACGCCACGATTATTTGTGGGGTGAGTTTGGGTTTTGGTGATTCAAATCATCTTACCATAATCGGCTCTGGTCGTAAACCACCAGATTAGTAGATGGCTCCACTCGCGATGGCAATCTCCCTGACTCAATCTAGAAATTAATTATACTTTAGTTAATATATTAATTTTAATTGACTTGGAAAATTCAGAGAACACGCCGATAATTTGACAAGCGATTGCCCGCATCGCCCGCAAGTCAAGGCAGAAAATTACCCGATCGAAACTAGAGTGAATTTACTCAACCAAAAAACTGTCTATCTCACCAATAAAACTTTTGAGTTGTTGAACACGACTAGCTAAATCCAAGTACAAAAACTCATAATCCAGATAGTTGATAATTTCTTGAGATGTTTTTTCACTTTTGTCATACTTACAACCGATTAACTGATAAATATTATCTAAATCTTGACTGGGATGTGGTCTTTGTTCAACATCTATACTTCTTAAGTCGAAACCTAATTCTTGCAGGATAAAATCAGGGCTTAAGCGATTATCTAATTTAGAAAAACAATGCCATTCTGCTAAAAACCATGTTTCTATTTCCATAACAACTAAATTCATAGAAATTGGAATTCCCATTTTCTGCAAAGGCTTCAAAAATCCTTTGATTCCTCTTTCTACTTCTCCCTTTTTTTCTAAAGGTTTTGGGTATAAATCTCTAAGTCCTAAAATTTTTTCATAGCCACGATTCGTTAGACTTTCATGCTGCTTTTTGATGTCAGAAAGTACCTGGGAATCACAATCGCAATTATATAAAAGCACATAAAAAGGAGCGTCTTTTTTTTCACTCTGTTTAAGTTGTTGATTTCTACGATTAGTTTTGCCACCTTGAAATTTACGAATCTCAATAGATATTTTTTTATGTCCAGCAATTTCCTGAAATAACTTTTCAACAAAAATCTGTTCTGTTTGTCCTTCCACAAAACAAGCAATTTTCTTTGGTCTCATAATTTATGCTGCCTCTTCATCACCTTGTTCTTGTAACAGAAACTCACTGGTGAATAAATCAAAGTTATTAAGTCCAATAAACTTAAACTCTTCAATTTTATCGCGTGAATTATAAACATTATGTAATTTTGCACTGCCAGGAGTTCGTTCAATAACTGACCAATATTCGATCGGAACACCATTCATTATAAACTCATCATTGGTTGTCATAATGAGTTGAACTAATCCTGTTTTAGCTTTTTCTATGATAATTTTAATGAGAGAGGAAGACCGTTGATAATCTAACCCTTCTCCAATATCATCAATCACAATACAACTAGGCTTACTTGCTAGTAAAGAGTAGTTAATTTGAATTAATAAAGATAAAGCTCGAAACATTCCTTGCGATATGTCTGATTGTTCTATGACAAAATTTAAATCTTCTTCTTTGACATATATAAATTCTGGCAGGCCATCACCATCTAGAGTGTTATAAGTGGAAAAATCGCGTTCTATTGCCGATGGTATTTTTGTTCCTATGTCTGATAAATTATAACCTATTTCTTTCATGTCACTGATAATTGCTTGGATAAACTTATCCCCAATTTCCTGTTTCCCAACCTGAAAAATACTTACAACAGAGTTGTAGCTTTTTAGTTCCCTTTTATTGTCTGATAATTTGATCGTAGGGTATGACATCAAAGCCATAAAATTCTTACCTAATTGTGATCCAAACTCATAAAATCTTAGGGAGTTAGACCACTGATATAATTTTTCTAAAAATGGATGCTGAATAGAGTCTCTGCGCTTAACTACTGCAAGTTCTGCTTTGGGAGTTTGAAACTTGATTTTTTGATTGAGTTCCTTAGCGAACATAGTACCTTCACCCGATCTATCTCGTTCTAATAAAAGCGGTTCATTTTCCTCACCATACATAATTAGCTTCTCTTGAACGACAAAACCTTTCTCTATTTTTAATATGTATTCTGTTTTGGATTCTGGTTGATCGATATCAAAAAATAAGTGCCATTCATCGTTTCGCGCATCAAGAATATCGCCTACTGATAATAGCTTAGATAGTAGATATATTGCTTTGACAATTCTGGATTTACCGGTTGCATTTTTGCCGACAACTAAGTTGACTTGACTTAATCGACATTCTTCTACTCGCCATTCATCAGGAAGACCTTTGTTATACACATATTCAAAAATATCTAGCTTCATAAATTTGTTACCTTTATTACAAAAGTTTTATAAAAATTGGATTAAACAATCATAACCTAACACTCGATCGCCCGCAAGTCAAGGCATAAAATAACCCAGCCGAACTATTTCAAAGCGCGAATTTTCCGTTTCCCGCACTCAATCCCGAATCTCGCATTCAAAAAATTGACAGCAGCAGCCCAAAATGAATTAAAATACACTTATAAATCCCCAGAAACACAAAACCATGACATTACCAGTTGGGTGCGCGGCCCCTCAGTTTACCGCCAAAGACACGATCGGCAAAACAGTATCCCTCTCCGAATTCGCAGGTAAAACCGTCATCTTGTATTTCTACCCGAAAGATGACACCCCCGGCTGTACCAGACAAGCTCAAAGTTTCAAAGCAGCCCACGAAGAATACAAAGGCAAAGATATTGTAGTTCTCGGTGTCAGCCGAGACAACGAAGAATCGCACCAAAAGTTCACAGAAAAATACAGTTTGCCTTTTCAGCTATTAGCAGATGTTGATGGCGCGATTACCAAAGCCTACGATGTTGAGAAGGGCGATTATTCCAAGCGCGTTACCTTCGTCATCGACGGTACCGGCAAAATCATTCAAGTTTATGAAGGGGAAACGATGAAAGTTGACACTCACGCTCAAGATATTCTTGTCACCATAGTTTAATGAGGGGTCACGGGTGCGGGGGTTAACAACCAACTCTAACTAAATTTGTTCCCCCAAAACTGGCACAGCAAATCCGATCGACCAGCCTAGATTATCGTCAGGTGCGCGATGCACACCCTACG
Organism: Cyanobacteria bacterium SOY_34_metabat_3; assembly: GCA_031399265.1. Lineage (GTDB taxonomy): Bacteria > Cyanobacteriota > Cyanobacteriia > Cyanobacteriales > Microcoleaceae > Microcoleus. The sequence goes on from JANNOR010000053.1 coordinate 45,975, forward strand.
GTTGGATTTTGAGCAAATCCCACAAACAATTCAAAATTCATGCTTTAAAAGGCATGAACCGCCTCTAGACTGAATCTAGGGGCGGTTTTGTCCGGGATCGGATCGTTGTGTTTGATAAAATCAGAAGTTATCCTTGCTTTAGCTGAATAATTAAGTAGGTAGGCAGATAGATAATGACCAGCACCAACACTATTCTGAGTTACTTAGGCCCACAAGAAATTGAGGCCAATCGAGCCGCTGTTTTAGTTGGCAGTTTTGACAAAAATCGAGTGGCCGGGATTTCAGCCACAGAAGGCTCAAAAGCCTTAAATGCCGAGATTAATTTATCTACAGGCATTTGGAATATCGGTTTAAATACCAGCGATAGTACAGCAACACGCACAGTGCAGGTGAAGGCAACTGATAAGGCAGGCAAAGTTATTGGCGAACAAACAATTAACATCAAAGTTAATCCGGCTTCTAACTCCTCCCAACAATTCTTCACGTTAATTACCCTTCAAAATACTCAATTCAAAGCTGGAACAGTGCCTGCTAGCAATCTCAATCAGCAGCAAAAAGTGGAAATACCAGCAGGACAAAGTTATCAAATTAGCGACTATGAATTAGAAGATGGACACCTGAACGTAGAACTAAATAATCCCATTTCTCCGGTAGGAAAGTCTGGCTTTTTCTACGAAAAACACGTAGTCATCACCAAAGGTGCAAAAATCCTGATCTTCGATCGCGCTGACTTACCGAATTCATCCCCTGGAATGCAGTTGCTGTGGGTAAACAAGAAAACTTGGCTAAAACGCAGTCCCGCAGATTCTGCTACTTTAGCAGAAAATCAGAAAGTCCGATTTAATCAGGGAGGAACGTTCAATATTCTCGGCTATGCTTGCGTAGAAAATCATTTTCGAGTCACCTTCGATCGCGCGCTTCCCAATTTTGGCAATTCGGGATTTTTGTACTCGCAGCACGTTCAAATCTTGCAAAACGGCAGGGGAATTCCCTTTGATAGAAATGCTGTTACTATGACTGTTGTGAAAACTACTGTACTTAAAAAGCGGCCGGTGGCTGCGGCAAGTTTGCCAGCAGCAGAAAAAATTAATTTGCCGCCGGGAATGATTTACGGAGTTTCGGGATTCTCGATCGAACAAGGTCACATTAAAGTTTCGCTGACTGAAAATTTACCGCCTTTTGGGAATACGGGTTTTGTTTTTCCCGATTTCGTGCAATTCAGCCGCGGTGGTAAACCTTTCAACCCGGCGCCGAATTTAACTTATCAAGGCCCGACGGAAGTTTTGGTAAATCAGGCGATCGTCCTTGGGGGTACATTTGACAAGGAAGAAGCCGTAAAAGTTGATGTACTAGCCGAGGACAAATTCCCGCTAACCGTCACTCTCAATCAAACTAATGGCACTTGGCAAGTGAATTTGCCTAAAGGATTTAGTATAGCGGGAGCTCGGTGGCTGCGCCTGCGAGCAACTGATAGCAAAGGCAATGTTACCGGAAGCCAAATAATTTACATTACGGTAAGTTCCGATCCGCTGACTGTCGGAAAATCTCTCAGCTTAAAGATAGTTTCTGACACTTTGTTTAAAGTAGCCCCGGTTGATTCTGCCCGACTCAACAATCAGCAAAAAGTTCTTGTCAAAGCAGGCCAAACTTTGGCGGTTAGCAAGTACGGATTTATTGACGGGCATCTGAAAGTGGTTTTGGATTCAGCAATTTTGCCGATCGGCACTTTTGGCTATTTTTACGAACCAGACGTTCAGTTGGCAAAAGGTACGAAAATCCTGAAATTTGACCTGGCTGACGTACCGAACAGCAATGTCAGCGCTCAACTGTTAGTAACTCAAACAACTCTGATTAAAGGTAAACCAGTAGATTCATCTAAACTGCCCGCAAACCAAGTTACTGAAATAATTTTAGGCAGCACCTATGCCATCACTGGTTATGCCTGCATTTTGGGGCATTTTCGAGTAACTCTTGCCGAATCTATTCCCGGTTTTGGCAATGTCGGATTTATTTATTGGCAGCACGTTCAAATCAAGAAAAGTGGTAAAGAAGTTCCTTTTGACCCGAATGCTTTGACGATGACAATGCTGCAACCAACTGTGTTCAAAAAACGTCCCGTAGATGCTGCGAAACTAACAGCTACCGAGAGAACTACACTACCTTTAGGTCGAGTTTACGGCATCGAAAGCTACGGTTTGGAGGGCGACCACCTGAAAATTTCTCTGACTGAAGAACTGCCGAATTTTGGCAATACAGGTTTTGTTTTTCCTAATTTTATACAGTTCAAGCGGGGAGACAAAATTTTCGATCCAGTTCCGAACGATGTGGAATTGAACGTGCCGTATTTTTCGCAGCGGGACAATCCCCGTTTTGACTGGTCTACTTGTAACGTAACTGCGATCGCGATGGTATTTTATTATTACGGCGTTCGTTCTAAGTGGGGCGGACAGTTGGAGGATGAGTTGTTGCAGTGGTGTTTCGATTATGCGGGCCAGGGTTCGCAAACCGATCACAGCGTGCTTTCGGCGCTGATTCAGGCTTACGGGTTCAAGACGAGTTTTAGTACGACTCGGAAATGGGCTGATGTGCGATCGGAATTGCTGAATCGGCGGCCGATAGTTTTAGCCGGAGATTTTACTGCGGCCGGTCACATTATCACTTTAATTGGTTACAATTCTGAGGGTTATATCGTCCAAGATCCTTGGGGAGATGCACTCACGGGTTACAGCGATACTGAGGGGAGAAAGTTGATGTATCCCTACAACTATATCAATCAAGTCTCTGGGCCAGATGGGAATGTTTGGGCGCATTTTATCTCGCGATAAGGTTTGTGGGTGCGATCGAGATTGCGACAGTCGATCGGGGTAGGGTTGGCAGTGCATTTGTATCAACTGAAAACTGAAAACCTCTAAATATATCGTTTGTATCGAAGTCTCGATCGCCCGCAACATTATTTAATAATTTGAGCTATTTTCAGGCGGCAAAAATTTACATATATTTCTGAGAAGAATGTTATGTTTGGTAGAAATTTTACACAATATAAGAAAAAGTCGATGAGAAGTCGATGAGAACTCACTCAAGTTCTCAAATAGCCATCTGATTTAATAAAAATATGGTCGAAAGTGCGATCGACCATATTTGCATATCCCCCCATTCTTTGTAGGGGCAATTCCCCGTGGTTGTCCTGGTGGGGGTGCAGTATTTCGCTCGAAAGGTCGATCGAGGGACTATTTATCGATCGATCTTCACTAAATCTTTACAGATTTTTATGCAATCAACCGTTATGGTTGATACAACAAATTTTCAGTTTTTGTTAAACCAGCAGTAGGTGTTATCATGCCCAACTTGATCGGCCAAGTTTTGGGAAGTGCGATCGCCTTTATCGATCGTCAAGTTGAAGATTATCAAAGTTTGATTGCCGGAGTAAAACCGGGTACGGAAGTAGTGGTTTTGGATGGGAACAGGGATGCGATCGACCAAATTACCGAAGTTTTGGGCGATCGCAGCAATATAGATAGCATTCACATCATTTCTCACGGAGCTCCCGGCAGCTTGCAACTGGGCAAAACCAGATTGTGTTCTGACAATCTGGAAACTTATTTCAAGCAATTTCAGCAGTGGGGAAGCGCTTTAAATCTGGGTGCGGACATTCTGATTTACGGTTGCAATGTCGCATTGACATCCTTCACCTTCATCCAGCGCATCGCCCAACTCACAAATACCAACGTTGCCGCCTCCAAAAACCTCACCGGCAGTGCAGCAAAAGGCGGCGACTGGGAACTAGAAGTCACAACCGGGAAAATAGCAGCCTCTTTAGCATTTCGGCCCGAAGTTCTAGCAGCATACAGCCACGTCCTCTCCACCTTAAGTGAAGCTAGGAACTATAATGTCGGCGACAATCCTGTTGACATGGGTACGGGCGACTTGAACGGCGACGGTTTCCTAGACTTAGCCGTGGTCAACCAGGGCTCCAAGAATATTTCCATATTGTTGGGGACGGGTACTACGGGCAGCTTTGGTACTGCTACCACCTTATTTGACCCAGGTAACGAGAATCCCTTTGGCGTTGCAGTGCGCGACTTTAATGGAGACGGCAAACTCGATTTAGCTGTAGCGAGTAATCCTGGTGGTGCTGACCCCGGTTACGTTTCCATCCGGCTGGGCACAGGTACTGGCAGTTTTGGTAATCCTACCAACTTCGCTTTAAATATGCATCATAGCTCGATCGCAGCCGGCGACTTCAACGGAGATGGCAAGTTAGATTTAGCCACAGCCCCGAGGTTTGGCAGCAACGATTCAACAATTTCAATACTTTTCGGATCTGGTACTGGTAGCTTTGGTCCTCCCGTTCGACTTAATACAAACAAACCAAAGTTTACTGTTGCCACAGCCGACTTTAACGGCGACGGCAAACTCGATTTAGTCACGTCGAACAATGAAGTGACTGACAACATCTCCGTTTTCTTAGGAGATGGTAATGGCAACTTTAACTCCCCCGTTAACCTTAGCGCGGGTAATCTTGTTGGGAGACAGAATCACTTTGTCGTCACAGGGGACTTTAATGGCGATGGCAAACTCGATCTCGCCGCAAGTAACGACATTTCTGAGAATGTCTCAGTCTTCTTGGGAGATGGTACGGGTAATTTTGGTAATGCTACCAACTTTGCTGTCGCAAGTCGTGTCTTTTCTCTGGTTGCAGGCGACTTGAACGGCGACGGCAAACTCGATTTAGCCATGCCTACCGGCGGGAACAAGGTTTCAGTCTTGTTAGGAGATGGTACGGGTAAATTTGCTAATCTCAGCAACTTTACTAACCTGGAGACTTTGGGGGGAAATCGTATAGCTGCGGCAGATTTTAATGCTGACACCAAGTTGGATTTAGCTACTACGAACGGCACTTCTGACAATGTCTCGGTTCTGCTGAATACATCGAATACAGTTAATTTCGGTGCGGCCACTTACAAGGGCGTGGAAGGAACAACAGACACAGTAGTTGATATTCCCGTCATCATCACCGGTGGCACTCCCTTAAACGATGTAGTTGTGCCAATTGTTCTCGACCCCACTAGCACAGCCACCCAAAATTCAGACTACACCTTTTCCCCTACTTCGATTACCTTCCCTGCTGGTTCAACAGGTGCTGCACTCACCAAAAATATTGCAGTTACTATCAAGCCTGACAGTATCTCTGAAAACCCCGAAACCGCAATTTTCAACTTGGGCACAATGACTGGTGGCATTGCGAGTACCACAAAAACAACAACTCTAACTATTTCCGACCAGGTTTCTGTTGCTTATGCCATTGCCGCCGGTACTGCCAGCATTGACGAAGGCAATAGCGGCAAAAAACCTCTAACTTTCACTGTGACTCGCAGCAACGTCACTAATGGGGCAAGTAGCGTTAAATATGCGATCGCAGGAACAGCTACCAACGGCAGCGATTACAACAATATCGGCGGCACTTCTGGCGCACGAACTACTGCTGGTACGATTAATTTTGCGACGGGTGAAACATCAAAAACCATCACTCTGGATGTGTTAGGCGACACCACAGTTGAACCCGATGAAACTATTGCAGTCACCCTGTCAAATCCCACGGGCGTCGCAGCGATAACACCGGTAATTACCACTGATACCGCTACCACAACTATTATTAACTACACTGCACCGACGCCGACGCCACCACCGCCGACACCACCAACACCGCCGGCACCCCCAACTCCGATACCGCCGACACCGCCAACTCCGACGCCGACACCGCCGGCACCAGAACTGCCGGCACCCCCGACTCCGACGCCGCCGACACCCCCAACTCCGACACCGCCGGCACCCCCAACTCCGACACCAGAACCACCAACGGATAGCAACCGCCCGCCAGTGGTAAATCGTTCTGTCTTCTCGCAACAAAGAGCTTCTAAAACTCCCAATGAGTTGACCTTCGCTGCAAATACCGATACTGACCCCGATCCGGGCGACAGGATTACTTATACTATCTGCCTGGCCGATTTCAATGCTGTGAATCGGTCTGCGTATCGTCGGAAAACCGATCTCAACGGCAGTCGCTATAATAGACTAATCGATAAGTCAAGTTTTCCTGAAATTCCTCTCCCCTCATGGTTAACTTTCAATCCCGAAACTCGCACTATTAAGATAGGCGAAACTCGCCCGAAGAATTTTAACTACTGGCTGAAGGTAACGGGAACGGATTCATCAGGTGCCAGTGTTAGCGAGATAATCCAGTACAGGAGTTACAATTTCGGCGGTTTAGTCATTGACTCTTACATTGCTGGTTCTACTATCTTCTTAGATGCGAACAAAAACGGCATACTCGATCCTGATGAACCGTCTGCCATCACAGGCCCTAATGGTGAATTTGAACTGAATCTCGCCTCCGACATTTTCGACAAAAATGAAAACGGGGAAATCGATCCAGATGAAGGCAATTTAGTTGCCATAGGAGGCACTGACACCGCCACCGGTTTACCTCTAGAAACACCAGTCACCGCACCACCAGATGCTACTGTTGTCACTCTCTTAACCAGTTTAGTTGCCGACTTAATTGACAAAGGAATTGAACCAGCCGAAGCGCAATCTTTAGTCAAAACTGCCCTTTCCATCCCCGCGAATATTGACCTGACTAGCTTAGACCCCATAGCTGCCACTAATAACAACCAGCCAGGGGGAATCGCAACTTTAGCCGCAATGGTGAAAGTCCAAAACTTCATCACTCAAACTGCTGCTGCGATCGACGGTGCTTCCAGTGCATCTAATACCGATATTGTCAAGACTGTTGTCAGGGCGATCGCGAGTCGAATGCAATCCGGTACGGTTTTAAATCTCAGCAATGCAGCAGATTTATCACCAATCATTCAGCAAACTGCTGCTAAAATTCAGCAAATTGACCCCAGTTTCAACAGTCAAAAATTCACCCAAACTATCTCGCAATCTGCGACTGTCATGGCAACAGCCAATCAACGTGTTGATGCCACTGTCTCCAGTACAACAACATCAATTCCTGAAGCAGTCGCCCGCGTCCAAAAAGTAGCTTTGGGCGAAACTACTCAAGACTTTAAAGCTGTTGGTGCGGGAACTAAAACAATTTCTCAGGTAGTTGCGGAGAATACTGGTACTGCTTTAGATACCCAAATTCAAGCTGTGACATTACCTGTTGGCATTGCGACTCCTGTTGTCACCGGCGATGCAGATTTGGGCAGCAATTTGCCCGATCGCATTCTCGGTACAAATGGCGATGATATCCTGACTGGCGGCAGCGGCAATGATGTTTTGATGGGCATGAGGGGCAGTGATTACCTCGACGGTGCGATCGGAAATGACTCTCTTTTCGGTGGCAAAGGTAACGATATTCTGCTGGGAGGTAGCGGTAATGATACTTTATTTGGCAGTCGCGGTGCTGACATTTTGAATGGCGGTGATGGTAATGATATTTTGTTGGGAGGTAAGGGTAATGATTTGCTCACAGGCGGTTTGGGAAGCGATACTTTGACGGGAGGTAGTGACAATGATAAATTCTTGCTTGCGACCAATTCCGGGACTGATACTATTACAGATTTTGAGGATGGTAAAGACTTGTTAATTTTGGGTAACGGGCTGACTTTCTCGCAACTATCAATTACTCAAGAAAACAGTGCAACTTTCATCCGATTGTCAGCAAATGGTGAAATTTTAGCTTCTCTAAATGGAGTGTCGGCCAGCCAGATTAATGCCACAAGTTTCAACTTAGCTTAGAGTAGTTTATGAAGTGCTGTAGGGACACGGCATTGCCCATTGGTGTCAACTTAAGGTCAAACCCAGTCACAGACTGCTGTTTGACGATTAAATCTAGATCCCCCCTAGCCCCCCTTAAGAAGCAGGGTGGATTAATTGTCAGAGAGGAATGTAGGATAGAAGAGGTAATCAAGTCTACCCGGACAGGGTAGACTATCCCTGCTGTAATGAATTAACCATGAATTTAATTGAAGCAAT
>JANNOR010000078.1:0-3108 GCA_031399265.1 Cyanobacteria bacterium SOY_34_metabat_3
AGTATTCTTCGCTGAAGTGGTCTAGTTTCTGGGTGCGGCGGTAGCGTTCGTATCCTTTTAGCAGGGCTTCTCGCAAGGCTGCTTGGACGGCGTGTTTGGGTAAATTTCGCTCTTTACTAATACCTTCGACCATTTCTTTTAGTCCGGGCAGGGGAACCATTGACATATAAAACACTCCTTTTTTGTGACAATACGTAATATCAATTCCGGTTGCACCGTCAGTGATAGTTGACTGTTAACTGTTGACTGTTGACTGTTGACTGTTGATTGTTGACTGTCAGTCTAAAAACTGACGGGTGGTAGAGTGTTGGCGGTACGACTGTCAGTCTAAAAACTGACGGGGTGGTAGAGTGTTGGCGGTACGACTCGCTTTTACAATTCCGATGAAGCACGGATTTGATATAACTGGTAATCGGTAATCGGTAATTGGTAATTTTCGAGAAAAAGCGATCGTTGATGATTTATGAGTTACGGGATAAGCTTAAGGAAGCTGGTTGCTGCTGTAACAATTTATTTCTTGTTCCAATTCAACCTCCTGATATATATCTGATTCTTAAAAATTAACTCGCAGCGAAGCATTTTTAGCTTACTGCGAGGAAATCTCAAATCTCAAATCTCAAATCTCAAATCTCAAATCTCAAAATTTCCCTTTACCCCTCCTTTGTTCCTTCGTCTAGTTCAACTTTGGCAATTTGAGGGCGGGGAATTTTCACCTGTCGCCCTTTTTGATTGAGATAAACTGTTGTTTCATCCCGGCTGATCAGTAGTCCTTTCCACTCTTTGATTCGCGAGTCTGGTTCGGTGGCTTTGACTGTTACGGGGAAACCTTTAAAGGTAATGAATTCTCGATCGCTACTGAGCGATCGGGATATACCGGGACTAGAAATTTCTAGCACATAGGCGAAGGGTATGATGTCGGCTACTTCTAACTCTGCTTCGAGGGCTGTACTCATCCGTTCACAGTCGGCTAAACCGGTGTCTTGCTGGAGGTTGCGGATGTCTACCCGCAAGACGGGTGGATTTTGGTTGGTGTGAAACAGTGTTCCCACTACTTCCAATCCCAGTGTTTCCGCAACGGGGGTAGCTAAGTCAATGATTTGTGGAATTAGGGGATGAGTCATGTTGAATATTTAAGTTAAAACTCCTGAACTCGGACACGGGCATGGATCAGTCCTAAACTTGCAAGTCTGATGCCCTGAGTTCTTTTCCTGCGACTAATGCAACAAAAAAAGTGGGCTTGACCCACTTCTAGGTAAAAGAATTTTTTCCAAGAAGTTTGAGAATTTCCTCTGATCTCACATTTTGTACCATTGTCAAAAAGTTTTTCAGGGGTGAGCTCTCCGGCCCACGACCCAAGCAAATTTACTTTTTGTGGAACAGACATCTTGCCTGTTGGCAACAGAGGTGCAAGCTTTGAGTTCGATCGCAGTTAATCTCAAATCTCAGTTTAGCTCGATCGCCCGCCCGTTGACACTCGATCGGGCTAAAGTGGCTAAGATGCTGTAGAGATTTCGTTTCTATTTGAGTGGTAGACGGATGGTAAATGTACTGCCTTTGCCTAACTCACTCTGGACTTGAATGCTGCCTTGATGAGCGAGTACGATCGCACTCGCAATCGATAGCCCTAATCCAGCCCCTCCTGTGGCTCTAGAGCGATCGCTCTGGACTCGATAGAAACGATCGAAAATTCGCGTTTGTTCGGCCTCGGCGATACCAACACCCGTATCTTGAACTTGAATTAGGGCTTCCTTGTCAGTGCGATCGAGGATGGCAAGGATTAGTCCTCCTGCGGGAGTGTAGTGAATGGCGTTTGTAATTAAGTTCGTTACCATACGGTAAAGTTGGACTTCATCCCCAAGAATCATAGTGGCTGGTGAGGCACGAATTTCTAATTTCAAATGTACCTCAGCGATCATTGCCAAACCTGCAAGTTCCTCTACCAAATCGCCGATCAGATCGTTCAGAGAGCAAGGCTGCAATTGAGTCGGAATCTGTTGTTGCTCAATTCGACAAATCAACAGTAAATCTTTGACTAACCTAGAGAGGCGGATGTTTTGTCGTTCGATAATATCCAGGTTTTGATTAACCTCTGGTAAGTCTTCAGCAAGACGAGTATCCTCAACGGTAGTCTGGATCGCAGCGAGAGGCGTTCGCAATTCATGAGCCGCATCCGAGGTGAATTGTTGCATCTGGCGATAGGACTGATAAATTGGTCGCATAGCTAATCCCGCTAACCACCAACTCGTTCCTCCCACTAACAGCATCGCAAAAGGTAAGCCCAAAAAGAGGAGCAGTCGTAAGGTGTTCAGATAAGCATCCCATTCTTTAAGCGATCGCCCAATTTGCAAATAACCCCAAGGCAAGCCACCGCTTGTTCGCAGCAGTAGAGAAATTTGATAAAAGCGATCGCCCTTAGCACAATTCAGAACCTGCCAAAACTCCCTTGGGGCAAAACGTTTTAATACATTCGGCTGCTCTCCACTCGTCGCTAAAACACGTCCAGATTGGTCTAAAAAGCGGAGATAATAGCCTTCCTGCTGAAACACTCTAGCAGTATGTCGCGCTCCGTCATTGTCTGAAAGATGACAGTTTTCATTCCATAAACACAAACCGGGCAAAATAGTTTTCGCGCTAGATGCTAGCTGTCCCGGTTGTTGTAATTCAGGTTCAATACTGTCATGCAGCGTTCCAGCTAAGTCTTGTAGTTTTTGCTGGAGGATGTATCGCTGCGTGTGAAATACAACCTGATATACTGCAACACCGCAGATACCTAACAACAGACCCATGACGATCGCATACCAGCCCGCAAGTTGCCAGCGCGTGCGGTTAAATAGCTTGTTGGAGTGCATATATGAATTGCGGTTGCATCGTCAGGTGATTATTAACTGTTGACTGTTAACTGTTGATTGTTATACCAATTTAATGGGTCGTTGCACAGATCTCGATCCCCCTCGCATCCCCCTTAAGAAGCTATGCTTTATAAACATCTTTCTTAACAAGAAAGTTGACAAAAGTAACTACTTGTGTAAGAGCTATTGGGGCGATCGCTTCTGATCTAATACGAATTATCCTGCCTCATAGTGTTCATTGATATCCCCCTCTTTCAAT
>JANNOR010000092.1:0-7768 GCA_031399265.1 Cyanobacteria bacterium SOY_34_metabat_3
CGATATAAATCTCGGTACTATTGTGTTGAATCCAGATTTTATTTTCGATGATATCGAGCTGCATTGCACACCCGTAGATGCGATATTCGTCGCGCCATTCGTTGTGCATGACGAGGTATCGATCGCGGGCGATATCAAAGATTAACTGAGCATTTGCGTCATTCTTAGAAAAGTCTTCGAGAAAGTCACAAACAATTTTGCGGTATTCGTTTAGTCTATCCATTGGTCGCTCGCCTCACGAGTCGGATTTCCTAACGTTTTAAGTGATACAAGTATTGCATAGGTAATGAAATAGTTCTAGCTTTTCAATAGCTTTGTTGAAGAAGTCAGTCGAATTTTTAATTGTATCGCAGTTGCTCTACAATGGCAGTATATCAGATGCGATATAAAATTAGGTATGAGCGATCGTGACAAACCTTTAATTTGGTTGCGCGGTGAGGTCAAAACTCCACCCTTTAGCCAAGAAGCGCGTATTGAGGCAGGTTTTTTGCTGAGATGCTTGCAGCAAGGCGAAAGCCTGGAATTACCCCACTCACGACCCATGTCAAGTATTGGATCGCATTGCCACGAGTTACGAATTCGAGATGCGGACAAAAATTGGAGAATCATCTATCGAATTGATGATGATGCTATTGTGATTATTGAGCTATTCAATAAGACGACACAAACTACACCTGACCGAGTAATTGAAAATTGTAAAAAACGATTGAGTAAGTACGATACAGATACACAGGATTAATTATGGATAGACTAAAAAAAGAACGTTTAGAAGCAAGGGGTTGGAAAGTTGGTACAGCTTCAGAATTTTTGGAACTAACACCGGAAGAAAATGCCCTGATCGAAATCAAATTATCCCTCAGTCGGAACTTGAAAGCACGACGACAAAAGCTAATGACACAAGTGGAATTAGCCCAGAAAATTCAGTCAAGTCAACCGCGGATCGCTAAAGCCGAGAATGGCGATGCTTCAGTTTCGATCGAACTTTTAATACGCGGGATGCTAGCGACAGGTGCAACCCTTCAAGAAATTGGCAAGGTTATTGCTGAAGCCGGATGAACTTGTAGGAATCCCATGCAATTCAAACCATTGCCGAGCATTTAATTTCTCATAGATATGGATAGCTTGTCTGCCTAAAACTTCGGATGTATTCTCTCCTTGTTCGATACCAAACAGTCCTGGACGCACTGCCACCAAAGAAACCGGGTTTTTTACCTTTTATGTCGGCTACAACGCTTATTTCGGAAAAAACCCGGTTTCTAGATTCCTGCGTGTAAATCCCACGCAATAATTTACTATTAACTAACAGCTACAGCCTCTCCCAAAGGATGCTGCTCTAAAACAGCTTTCAAATACTTCCCAGTATAAGAACGAGCATTAGCCGCCACATCCTCCGGTGTCCCCGCCACAATAATTTCACCTCCCTTATCTCCCCCTTCTGGCCCCAAATCGATCGCCCAATCGCAGCACCGAATCACATCCAAATTGTGTTCGATTACCAAAATTGAATTCCCTTTATCCACCAATCTTTGCAGCACATTTAACAAATGGTGAACGTCATAAAACGACAAACCAGTCGTCGGTTCATCGATTAAATAAAGCGTCTTCCCAGTAGCACGGCGCGACAATTCTGTTGCCAATTTAACCCGCTGTGCTTCGCCCCCAGAAAGCGTCGGCGCTGGCTGTCCCAACTGAATGTAACCCAAACCAACATCAAGCAAAGTTTGCAGTCTCATCGCCGCTCTGGGAATGTTTTTAAACATCTCCAAAGCTTCCTCAACAGTCATGTTCAAAACATCAGAAATTGACTTGCCTTTGTATTTAACTTGCAGCGTTTCTCGGTTGTACCGCGCACCTTTACAAACCTCGCACTGCACGTAAACATCCGGCAGAAAATTCATCGAAATTACGTTTACGCCTTGACCGCCGCAAGCTTCGCACCTTCCCCCTTTGACGTTGAACGAAAACTGTCCGGCTTTGTAACCTCTGGCTTTAGCTTCAATGCTTTCGGCAAACAAGTCTCGAATCACATCAAAGACTCCCGTGTAAGTGGCGGGATTGGAACGCGGAGTGCGACCGATCGGAGATTGATCGATCACAATTACTTTGTCAACCACATCCTGAAGAGAGCGTTCTCCCTTCGTTTTGAGGGCTTCCATATCGGGCGGTAAAGGAACTTTTTTGGTGAGATAGTGTTGCAGCGATGGGTACAGCAATTCGTTGATTAATGTTGATTTTCCAGAGCCGGAAACGCCCGTCACGCAGACGAGTTTTCCCAGGGGAATTTCTACATCGATATTTTTTAAGTTGTTGCGCGTCGCATTTTTGATTGAGAGAGCTTTGCCATTGCCTTTTCTCCTTTCGTTGGGGGTTTCAATTACTCGCTTTCCCGACAGATAAGCACCAGTCAAAGATTCCTCGGCTGCTAGCAAGTTTTCTAAACTTCCTTGCGAGATGATTTTGCCACCGTGAACGCCGGCACCGGGCCCGATATCGACAATATGATCTGCCGCCCGCATGGTTTCTTCATCGTGTTCTACCACAATCAAAGTATTGCCTAAATCGCGCAATTTTGTGAGAGTTTGCAGCAGCCGGAAATTGTCTCTTTGGTGCAGTCCGATGCTCGGTTCGTCCAAAACGTAGAGGACTCCTGTCAAACCGGAACCGATTTGAGTCGCCAGTCTAATTCGCTGGGCTTCTCCGCCAGAAAGGGTCATTGCTGCCCGGTCTAAAGTCAGGTAATCTAACCCGACATCGAGCAAAAATTGTAGCCTTGCTTTGATTTCTCTGAGGGCTAAATCGGATATTTGAAATTGCCGATCGCTCAATCCCAAATTATCAACTCTCTCTCGACATTCGCGAATCGAAATGCTCGTCAAATCGACAATTCCGTAGTTTCCTAACCGCACCGCTAACGCCTCGGGTTTCAACCGCTTACCGTGACAAACGTTGCAAGAGCGATCGACTCGATACTGTTCCAACTTCTGCTTGATTAAATCGGAACCAGTATCATCGTACTGGCGTTGCAACATGGAAATGACGCCCTTAAAATCTCTCCTCAAATCGGTAGTACCGGAGTCTCGTTTCTTACTTTCTGCGGTTCCTTTGGACTCATTTCCGAACAAAATCACCTGCTGATGTTCGGGACTTAACCGGAACCAAGGAGTGTCAATATCAAACCCGCAAGCATCAGCAACACTGCACAGCAAAGAGAGATAATAAGAATTGTCTTTGTCTGACCAAGGGGCGATCGCACAATAAAGAGGTGCTTTGTCGTCGGGAATCACCAACTCCGGCGCAAAAGTCCGCAAATTCCCCAAACCGTGGCAGTTTGGACACGCACCGTAGGGTGAATTAAACGAAAACAATCTGGGTGAAAGTTCTTCCATTACTGCGCCGTGTTCGGGACACGCAAAGTTTTCAGAAAAGACGATCGGCGGATTTGGTTCAGAATTTTCGTCAGTCGGTAACTCTTCAATTATCGCAATTCCCTCAGAATGGCGCAGACAAGTTCCCAAAGAATCAACTAAACGTTCTTCTAAACCAGGTTTTTTAATTAGCCGATCGACAACTATTTCGATGTTGTGCGTTAGATTTTTATCTAATTCGATATTTTCCGAAAGTTCTAAAATCTCTCCGTTAACTTTGACCCGACTAAATCCTTCGGAAGCTAAACTCGACAATAATTTGCGGTGAGTGCCTTTTTTTCCGCGCACAACTGGTGCCAGAAGGTGAAAGCGAGTGCCGTCGGGAAGGGCCATGACTCGATCGCACATTTCATCAATTGTCTGCGGCGCAATGCAGCGATCGCAAATCGGACAATGCGGTTCGCCAGCTCTGCCGTACAGTAATCTGAGATAATCGTAAATTTCTGTAACAGTGCCGACAGTCGATCGCGGGTTGTGAGAAGTTGACTTTTGGTCGATCGAAATAGCCGGACTCAACCCCTCGATCGCATCTACATCCGGTTTATCCAATTGTCCCAAAAACTGGCGCGCGTAGGCGCTGAGAGACTCCACGTAGCGGCGCTGTCCCTCGGCAAAAATTGTATCGAAAGCCAGGGAAGACTTGCCGGAACCGGAGACACCAGTAAAAACTATAAGTCGATCGCGCGGCAGTTCCAGATCGATATTTTTCAGGTTGTGCTGTCTCGCACCGCGAACCCGAATCGTATTTTGGCTATTGGAGTTAGGAGTCGTCACATTATGCCCGTTGTGGGATGCACTTGGCTGGCTGTGCGAGGTCTTGGCGCGTTGGGACATGAGAGTAGTGCAAAACAGTGCTTAACCATCTTAGCGCTGCCGATCGAATAGCTGGCATCCAAACTCAAGAATATCAAAGAGTAGTCAAATAAGTTTTCGTCGGCCCGTCGGGCAAAACTTTCAATCTTTGATTTTTCAAATCCACTTCAATTCCCAGCGCTGACCTCGGAATCACGCCTAAAAGCGGAGTTTTCCCCTCTGGCAATTCCAAACACTCAAAAGTCCCTTCGCGCCCGCACAGAGAAATCTTGGCATCTTGAAAAATCCTCGCCTCGCTAATGCCCGTTGCTGTTTCCACAACAACTTGCTTTAGAATTTTCAAAACCAGTCTAGCAATCACATTTTTCGGCAAACATAAAGTTGTCGCGCCCTAGCCACCCAAACATTTTCAAGGGTTACAGACCTGACTTGCTCGATTGGGATCAGACCATCTTCTGCTTTTCCTTCATCCAGCCGATTCGTAATTACTAGGGTTGTGATAACCTTTCCCATTGGGGTTTCCGTAGTTGTTTCCATTACGTTCAGATTATCATAACTTACTGCTTTAATTTTAGCACATACAACGTATTCCAGGTTTGTGAAGTAGGGACACGGCAATGCCGTGTCCTAGGTTTATGAAGGACAAGTTTATTGCCGTGTCCCTACTGTGTCAAAACAGCAAATTATTGCACGCCAATAAACTTGTGGGTTTGCAAAGACAACCTATAATTAGAATGCTTTTTCAGCAATTCCAAAATAATCGAAATTCCTGATTTTTTCGAGTTCCATTCCGGCTGCAAAAAAACCGGAGCATCAACATTATTGAGCAAATATTTGCGGTAAAATTGAACTTCTTCACCAGTGCTAACCACCAATTTAATTTCATTAGCTCTAGTCCAAAATATCTCTTGCACCGGATATTTAGGACTGACGTGTTCTTTAGGTGAAAGAGTAATCCAAGCCTGCGGCGAAATCTCCTGCCACTCTGCACCGGAAGTTTCAATACTGACCTGTTTACCTGCTGCTAACAAAGCTGCAACTAACTCCGGCAAATTCCGGTGAATAAAAGGCTCGCCGCCGCTAATTACCACTCTCGGAGACTGTAATTCTGCTAGCAATTGGGCGATCGACCTTTGCACCGATGGCAAACCTTTACCCCCATTCGCATAACCCGTATCGCACCACGAACAGCCCACGGGACAGCCAGACAATCTAATAAAATCCACTAAAGTCCCCGTCCAGTAACCCTCACCTTGAACAGTAGACTGAAAAGTTTCATGAATCGGCAATTTTATTTGTAAATTAGACACTATAATCTCCGCTTCCAACCAATTCATTATCTACTCATAATTTGCGCATCAAACTTAAATGTAGGATGCGCAGTGCGCACCTTACTAAGCTAGTTATCTTATGATGATTTGCGCATAACATTTAAATTTAGGGTGCGCAGTTGTAGGGATACGGAAGTGCCGTGTCCCTACAACTAATCGGACTACTTAATTCAGTTGTTCGGGTTGCATCATCGTAGCCCAGCGGCGTTTCAATGCCAAAGTCAATCCGTCACCAATCGGGACAACACTGAGAGTTACTCTGGGATCATTACGCAATTTGTCGTTAAAAGTACGAATGGCTAGGGTACTTGTGTCTTGTACTTGAGGATCGGCAACTCGTCCAGACCACAGAACGTTGTCAATTACAATTAAACCGCCATTGCGTACAAGTTGCAGCGATCGCTCAAAATAAGCCTCATAATTTTCTTTATCGGCATCGATGAAGGCAAAATCAAAGGTTCCTGCTTGTCCTTCGGCTATTAGCTTGTCCAGACTATTTATGGCTGGGCCCAACTGCAAAGAAATCTTGTTTGCGACACCCGCAGCTTCCCAATAGCGCCGCGCGATCGCCGTATATTCCTCGCTGACATCCATCGCCACAATCTGCCCATTAGGAGGTAGGGCTAAAGCTACGCACAGCGAGCTATAACCCGTAAAAACGCCAATTTCTAAGGTTTTTGTCGCTCCCATAAGCTGCACCAGCATTTCCATAAATTGCCCTTGTTCGGGAGCTATTTGCATCATACCCATAGGATGCTTAGCTGTTTCTTCCCGCAGTGAAGCGAGAATATCGGGTTCCCGCAGGGAAATAGATAATAGATAATCGTAAAGTTGATTTTCTAGGCCAAGAGTTGAGTTTGCCATCGGTTTGTCCTTGCTGCTGACTTGTGATTTGAGATTGTAGACGTGCAGTTATGGGAAATTGGAGATGGTACGGTGAATTTTGATCCCTATTTTGCTGCGATCGCTCCCTGGTTCCACTATCCCGCCTCGGTTGCAAGCTGGTAAGAAGCAAAACGCCCGATCGACCTCTCAATCAGTTTATCTCAGTCGCAGGCGATCGAGCAGCTCGCGGTTCGTCCGTACTTCAACCAAAATTTCTTTCTTTTAACCCCTGACAATTATAAATTTACCCTTTTTTCTGCTCTGGGTAAAGTTGCGATTTAATTTTTAAGTTATCCAACATGGCGATCGCCCTAACTGCAACTTTAGTTCAATAGGAAGCTTCCGCAACTGTCACACCGTATCCAACAGCACCCGCCAAATATATCCAAAATCAAAATAACATTTCGCAAAAGCTATCGCTATGTATTACGGTTTCGCAGGTTTCGGTGCCGTCACAGGCATATTTTTACTGTTAATTTATACCATTCTGCAATGGTTGCACGTTCCCGTCGGCAATTTCATCGATTGGGTAATTGCCATTGCTATTTTTGAATGGCTGTTGCTGATAGTTACAGTTCCCTGGAATATCCATTTTGAAGCGAAAGAAGTTTTAGCGCAAGCCGCAGAATCAACCGAAAAAGGGATTGCAGTAGACGAG
Source organism: Cyanobacteria bacterium SOY_34_metabat_3 (assembly GCA_031399265.1). Classification (GTDB taxonomy): domain Bacteria; phylum Cyanobacteriota; class Cyanobacteriia; order Cyanobacteriales; family Microcoleaceae; genus Microcoleus. The sequence goes on from JANNOR010000092.1 coordinate 7,113, forward strand.
AAACAAGTCAAATACGTTACTGCATTAGCTAGCCGATCGTTCCTAGCGGCGATCGCCCTTCATCTGGGAAGCGCGATCGCGCTTTACGCCCTATCCGCCGCCGGAATTAGCGCTGTTGGCTATCTAAGTTCCGGTGCAGCGCTGCTGTTAACTATACTGCGTCCAGCTATCCGAGGTTATCAATATTTAGCCCAGCGGCTGAGGGCGATCCGCAGCCAATTTCTCTACCCCCACGAAGATATTGTCGAACTTCGCAGCCGCTTTGCAGAATTAGAATCTACAGTTACAAATTTGGCCGCTCAATTAAATTCAGACGATCCGAATTCCTGGGTAGCTTTGCAAGAACAGCAGCAACGGGCTAGTAGAAGAGAATTAACTAATTTAGCTGCATCCGTAGAAGATTTGCGATCGACAAATCAGGCAGAACACACTAAATTGGTAAGAAATGCAGAAAGTGCGTTAGCGAAGCCCTCGAAGAGGATCGCCCAACTCACCTCGGACGGGCAATTTCTCAACCACGTCCGCGAAATCATCCGCTTCTTTAAAGAATCTTGAAGAGGAGACCGCGAGTGCCTTTGTCCCTACAATTGATCACGGTAGGGACAAAGGCACTCGCGGTCTCCTCTTGATCATTCCGGCGCAGCCGGAATTGATAT
>JANNOR010000180.1:0-20339 GCA_031399265.1 Cyanobacteria bacterium SOY_34_metabat_3
GCGACGGTTTTCACCAACCACCACTAAAATGGTTGACACGATAATTGCTGTCGCTCTTGACTTGATGAATCCGAAACATCTTAAAAACTGGTTTACTAATTGCTGCTACTGTACCTCATAACACCCGGAAGTGCTGTATCAATGACCATCAATATGTAGCTAAAGAATTTATTCACAATCAATCAAAATCTCAGACAATGACAGATATAGGCAGAGATTTAACTCGCCTGAGAAAAATGAGAAATAAAGCTGATTATGAAGATACTTTTTATAACTTACAAAGAGAAGCCAGAACTGCTTTAATGCTAGCTCAGAATATTATATCAGCTTTAAATGAGTTAACTCAATAAGCTGAATCATAATTAAAATCGGTAGGGGCGGGTTCCACCAACCATAATCGCCTGAAATAAACAATCTCGAAAACCCGCCCCTACCCAACAAACAATCGAAATGTACATTCAGATTTACCGTGGGGCGGGGGCGGGTTTATTTATCTTTTTAATTATTGCCGAGATGGTTGGTGAACCCGCCCCTACAGCTTAACTTTTACCGTTTCCGTTGCCATTTCCGGTTGTTAGCACAACCCGTTTAGCTAAAGGTTCCGGCACTTCTTGCAAATGATCGAACTCCCAATTAAAAAATCCTACTCCCATTGTTTGCGATCGCAATTCAACGATCGCATCCTGCATTTCTGCGATCGGCAAATAAGCCGAAACTGTATCCCATCCTTTCCAGTCGGATTTGCCTTCGTAGCCGAGAATTTGACCGCGCCGACCGCTGACTAATTGCAGCACCTTTGAGGTAAACTCGATCGGAGCGTAAATTTCCACTTTGGCGATCGGCTCCAGCAACACCGATTCGCATTTCGCCATCCCTTCGTGCATCGCCAAACGCGCCGCCTGTTTGAAAGCTTGTTCGGAACTATCCACGGAATGGTAGGAACCGTTTGTCAGTGTCACCGATACGTCTACCACCGGGAAACCGAGGGGGCCGCGATCGAGATATTCGCGCACTCCGACTTCCACGCCGGGAATGTACTGTTTGGGGACGACTCCGCCGACTATTTTGTCGGTGAAATTGAAGCCTTCTCCCCGCTGCTGCGGTTTGATGTCGAGGTACACGTCGCCGAATTGTCCGTGCCCGCCGCTTTGGTGTTTGTAGCGCCCGTGGATGGAAGATGCGGGTTTGCGGATGGTTTCTTTGTACGGCACTTGTGGTAATTGAGTTGCCATCGGCAAGTTATACTTGCGGCGCAATCTCTCTAAAGATACTTTGAGGTGGATTTCGCCTTGACCCCAAAGTATAACTTCGTGAGTGTCGCCGTGCTGTTGCCAGACTAAAGATGGGTCTTCTTCGAGCAATTTGGCTAAGGCGCTGCTAAGTTTTACTTCGTCGTTGCGCTTTTCTGGAATAATCGCCAATGCGTACACCGGCGACAGTATATCGGCTTTTGGTAGTTCAATTGTGCGATCGACACTCAGCGTATCGCCTGTTTTCACTGCTTCTAATCGTCCCAAAGCGACAATTTCCCCGGCACTTGCCGAATTCAAACTTTGGGTTTGGTGGCCGATTAAACGGTACAAACCGTTAACTCGAATGCCGTTCAAAGTTGCTCCATCTGCGATCGTGCCACCCCAAACTCTCACTAACGATAACTTGCCGCCCTGGGGTGTATAATAGGTTTTCAGGACTTGAGCCGTGACTTTTTGATCACTTTGTATAACACCGCGTCTTTGGGCGGTCATTTCCGGCGCGGGCGCTTCCCGCAGCAAAGCTTCCAGCAGCGGGCGCACGCCGAAATCTTGTTCGGCGATACCGATGAATACGGGTACGATTAAATCTGCACCCAATTCCATCTTTAAATCGCGGGTGATTTCTTCGACATCGGGGTTGATTTCTTCCAGCAATTCTTCCAATAAACGATCGTCAAAATTGGCTAATTCTTCGAGCATTTCCTGTCGCGCGGCGCTTTCTTGTGCTTTGAGGTGTTCGGGAAGCGGGACGGGATCTGCGGGTGCGCCGGAGTGATAGTGGTAAGCTTGTTCGGTTACTAAGTCGATAAAACCGATGATTTGTTCGTTTTTGCCGATCGGGTATTGGTGAGGTACGATCGGTCTACTGGAAATTGATTTGAGTGCGTTGAGGATGTCGGTGAAGTTGCTACCGCAAGTCGTTTCGTCTGTGCACGCGCGATCGATCTTGTTGATAAAAACTAGGTGCGGAATTTCCCAATCGTCGAGGAATTTGAACAGTGGTGCGAGGGTGAGGGCGCGATCCGTTACGGGCTCGCAAACTATTACCGCAGCGTCTACACCGATTAGTGCATTGTAAGTTTCTTGGGCAAATTCGATCGAGCCGGGACAGTCAAGAAATGTGAAGCGGACGTTTTCGTATTCTGTACTCGCGGCGTTCACTTCTGTGCTCATTTGGCGATCGCGCGCTTCCGGCGAACTATCACCTATTGTATTGCTATCCTTGGCATTACCTTTGCGAGTAATTGCCCCTGTCACCGATAGCAAACTTTCCAGCAGTGCGGTTTTACCGCTTAAATAAGGGCCAACAATTGCAACGTTCCGCGTGGCCCCAATGACTTTGTGGTTCATATTGCCTCCAACAGAAAACTTGTTTTCAATTGCTCCTGGTGCAATGAATTGAATATGCTCTTCTAGACTTTTTCCAGGTAAATTTTTATCGCAGTCTAGATTAATTTCAGATTTTTGTATGATTCAATACTTTTGACCCTAGCGTGTTTTGAGTAACAAAACACAGATTGTAGTTTTTCTTAATATTGGGAATTTTTAACCGCAGAGAACGCAGAGAACGCAGAGGAAGAGAAGAGAGAGACGAATGATTTCGATGAAGAGCGGATTTGAGATCGCTCTTCCTCTGTCTCGATTTGTCTAATTTCTCAACAGTCGCAAACCGCTAAGAGTTACGATTACTGTAGACCCTTCGTGGCCGATGACGCCTAAAGGCATGGTGATGTTTCCAAGAAAATTGGCTGCCAGTAACAGTATAATGCAACTGAGTGCAAAGACAATGTTTTGTTTGACAACATTTTGAGCGCGGCGGCCTAAACTAATTGCTTGCACTAGCTTTTCTAATTTGTCTGCCATTAATACTATGTCGGCAGTTTCTAAAGCGACATCGCTACCGGAAATACCCATTGCGATGCCTGCGGAAGCTTGGGCGAGGGCGGGTGCATCGTTGATGCCATCTCCAACCATTGCGACGGTTTGATATTGTTTTTGCAGTCGTTTGATTGCGTCTACTTTATCTTCGGGCAAAAGTTCGGCATATATTTCATCGATGCCTAATTCGCGGGCAATATATTCAGCGGTTTGCTGATTGTCGCCCGTCAGCATAATTATGTGTTCTACGCCTAATCTCTTCAAACGTTTTATCGTGTTTTTGGCTTCGGGGCGGAGGGTGTCGGCAACCGCTATAATTCCTAAAAGATTATCGTCCTTTGCTACCCAAACAACGGTTTTTCCGGCTGCTTGCAACTGTTGGCTTACTTCAGCTAACTCCGCAGTTGCTTCCACAAAGTCAGCTTTACCAATGGTGATGATTTGGTTGTTGATTTTGCCGATGATTCCTTGTCCGACTTTTGCTTGGACGACCGTTGCGCTTGGGAGTTGCAATTGTTGTTGTTGGGCTGCTTGGACAATGGCAAGGGCGATCGCGTGTTCGGAGTAAACTTCCAAAGCAGCAGCTAATTGCAACACTTCTGTTTCAGTATATCCGGCGGCGGGGACAATTTGGATAACTTCCGGTTTTCCAGTTGTGAGAGTTCCGGTTTTATCAAAGGCGATCGCCCTTACTTTACCAATTATCTCCAACTGCGCGCCACTTTTAAACAAAATCCCTTGTTTTGCGCCGTTAGCAATACCCGAAAGCAGCGCCGGCATAATCGAAGCCATCAGCGCGCAGGGAGAAGCCACGACTAGGAAAATCAGCGCCCGATAAATCGTATCTTCCCAATTCCAGCCTAAAACAAAGGGCGGCAAAATTGCTAGCAGCAAGCCTAAAACCACAATTAATCGGGCATAACCGCGCTCAAATTTTTCGACAAACATTTGAGAAGGCGGCGCTTCGGTTTGCGCTTGTTGTACCAGTCGAATTACACGCTGGATCAAACTGCTTTCAGGAGTTTTGTGAACTTCCAATTGCAGCGCGCCGAAACCGTTAATTGTCCCCGCGTAAACTTCATCGCCGATGGTTTTTTCTACAGGCATAGATTCGCCAGTAATCGAGGCTTGATTTAACGTGCTAAAACCTTCGATAATTATCGCATCAGTGGGAACAATTTCTCCTGGCTTGACTAAAATACGATCGCCAATTGCCAATTTGTCGATCGCAACTTCGCGCTCATCACCATATAATACAACTCTAGCAGTATCCGCAGTCAGACTCATCAAACTCCGAATACTGCGTTCAGTCCGCTGCATCGCATAACCTTCTAGCGCGCCGCTAACTGCAAAGATTAAAATCAACACAGCGCCGTCAACAATTAAATGATATTCGCGCCGCCACAGCCCCAAACCCGCAGCGCCCAAAGCCGCCACAATCATCAGCAAATCGACATCTAATTCTCGTTCTTGAAACAGCGTAGTTAAGCCTTCGCGGGCACTAGAATAACCGCCGATAACATAAGCAGCCGGTAAAATGAATACGGCTAAACCCAGCCAGCCGAATTGCAGCGCCAAGGAACCAAAAATTACGAGAATTCCGCACAGGGCGGCGGTTACAGCATCTGGATGTTCTTCTGCTAACCGAGAGACGCGAGAAATTGACAGAGAATTGGAAGTCATCGGGAAAGTTTGATTTGCTAGAATGACTCCTGTAGCCTAAACCTTGACATTAATGTCAATGTCAATAGTAAAACTAAAATAAATTACTACACAAACCAACGGAGGCCAGGCGGTTAGAAACCGTAGAGTTTGCGGACACACAAATAAACGGAGGCCCCGGCGGTTAGAAACCGCGGCTACACAAACAAAGTCTGCCTCCGCGGACTGGGATACCTGATTTTTTCAATCTGCGAAAGCAGGTTTCGTCTGTGTAGACGCGGTTTCAACCGCCGAGTCTTCTTTCAACCTGCGAAGGCAGGTTTCGTCTGTGTAGACGCGGTTTCAACCGCCGAGTCCTTTTTAACGAATGCAAAAATACCTAACAATCAAACAACTTACAGAAGCAGTTCAAGGTACTGTCACCCCTCGGATGGTGCGACACTATCACACATTGGGGCTGCTTTCCACCGCCGTACGATCGACCTCCAACTACAGACTTTACACCCGCAGCGATGTTCAGAAACTGCAAAAAATTGTCGCACTGAAACAGCAAGGCTTTCAGCTTTCTCACATCCGCAAACTGCTAGAAACTGACCCGGATGCTTCCCCTGACGCGCTGATGACTACTCTCCAACAGCAATATTTGTCTGTCACGCAACAGATTGTTCGCCTCCGACAAACGGCTTTAGCACTGGAAGGATTGCTGGGGCGGGATCTTTCGTGTCAAGCGGTGCAAGGGGAAGCATTGGCGCAAATGAGGCTGTTACAGGTGGAAAATGAGGGGGGATTGGATCAGTTGGAACAAGTTTGGGATAGTTGGGATGCGGTGGCGCATTCTCACCCGGAGGATTTTGGGGAGTCTTTGCAGCATTTGTTGCCGGATTTGTCCGATCGCTCGGAAATTGAGGTAGACTTGCTTTCAAAACTGGTTTTAGCTTGCGGTGATTGTTCGCTATTGCCGTTTGTGAAGTTGAGCAAAACGGCGATTAAATCGGCGCGGGAAGCTTTGAAAAATCGTTGTCAAATTGTGGCTGATGTGTCGCCTGTTTTTGCGGCTTTGGATCGTACTAGACTAGCACATTTGGGAACAAGGATTGAAACTTTGATTGATGACCCGCACATCAATGCAGTTGCGGAAGCGGAACAGGAATTTTGGCAGGAAAGGGCATGGTTTCAACGGTTGTTAAAACTCGAACCCGGATGTATATTGGCGATTGGATATGCGCCGTCTGTGTTGATGGCTGTCTGTGAGGCGATCGAGATTGGGCAACTGCAACCGGCTTTGGTGATTGGAATGCCGATCGGTTTTAGTCATTCTCCGATCGCAAAACGGCGTTTAGTGCGATCGGGCATTCCTTATATTACGACTGTGGGAACTTTTGGCGGTGGATTGTTGGCCGCAGTTGCTTTGAATGCTTTGGTTGAATCTTTGATTGAAAAGCCGAATTGTCACTGTCATCTCAAGTAAAAATAGGATGTAAGTTTATTGTGGCTTAATTTTGTATTTTGCTTCTTCATCTCAAATCCGGTAGCATCGGAATTATTAATATTACCGCAATCAGGAGACTGCACGTGCCCATAGGTGTCAACTTAAGCCTAAAAGCCTTGATAAATCTCGTTTTTACCCCAGTCTAGATCCCCCTAAATCCCCCTTAAGAAGGGGGACTTTGAGTAAGTTCTTGTCCCCCCCTTCTTAAGGGGGGTTAGGGGGGATCGAAGTTTAATAGTCAAACAGCAGTCTCTGACTGGGTTTGACGTTAAGTTGACACCTATGGGCAGTGCCGTTTCCCTACCCAAAATAACATTGTAGGGAAACGGCACTGCCGTCTCCTCTATCATGTCTGAGTGCTACAAACAGGCTATTTGTTTAAGATTTGACAAGAACTTGATTAATTTTAGGTTGTTTGCAATTAACACTATTTGCCGTCAATTCATCCGCGTAGGGCGATTGATGCAAATAAGCTTTACCCGCAGAACCAAAAAGTTGCAGTTTGCCAGAAATCACCGATCGCATAGCATCGATCGCCTTTTCCATAACTTCCAACAAATCCGGATCTGACAAAGAACTGCTTGTTTTTAACACGTCCATATAAGCATCGCGGACTTCCGTATTTACATTGAATTTAGAGACACCTAATGTAATAGATTGATTGATCATTGATTCTGGCAAACCGCTAGCACCGTGCAACACTAACGGCACCGAAACTGAAGCCTTGATTTTAGCCAAACGCGGAAAATCCAGTTTTGGTTCGCTGAAATATTTACCGTGAACATTACCGATTGTTACTGCTAAAAAATCAACCTTAGTTTCTTTGATAAACTCTACTGCTTCCACTGGATCGGTCATCTTGGCCGCTTTTTCTTCGATTGTCAAACCGTCTTCTGTGCCGCTAATTCTGCCGATTTCTGCTTCTACTACCGCACCGTTGGCGTGGGATAATTCAGTCATTTTGCGCGTAAAAATCAAATTTTCTTCGTAGGACAAAGGAGAACCGTCTGCCATAATTGATTTGATACCGGCGGCTAAGGCGAGGTGAATGTCTTTTTCAGAGGTGCTGTGATCTAAGTGTACTGCGATCGGCACTAAAGACTTGCGCGCCGCTTCCATGCACAGCGCGACTAAAGGCGATTTTCCATATTTGAGGGCGCTGGGGTGAAGTTGCAGCATCGCAGGACTTTGCAGCGCTTCCGCAGCGTCGATTACGGCTTTTACTCCTTCAAGGTTGTACACGTTAAAAGCGCCGATCGCATAAGCATTTCTCCGGGCCGTGTTCAGCAATTCGCTAGTTGAGGCGAGCATAAGTACCTGGCTTAAAAACTTTTCTGAATGTTTATCATCCTATCAAAGTTCGGTGGCAAGATCATCTTAATTTTTATTTCTGATAATTGCGAATTTTGACGCTGCTATTTGTGTGATGTGCATTGATTCTGGCGCAAGGTGCGCCGAGGCGCATCCTGCGACTAATCGATTTACGGTTTTTGTGCGTTACCCGCGTGCAAACCGCACTCTTTCATTGTCGATTCTTCCCACCACCAACGACCTTCGCGTTCGTGTTGGTTAGGTAATACTGCTCTTGTACAAGGTTCGCAACCAATGCTGACAAAACCGCGTTCGTGTAACTTGTTGTAAGGCACATCTAAACCGCGAATGTATTCCCAAACCTCTGCTGAAGACAAGTTTGCTAGAGGGTTGAATTTAATTAATTCATGGTCAGGAGTTGAGAATGCAGTGTCAACTTCAATCACCGGAATATGGTTGCGGGTACTGGGACTTTGGTCTTTTCGCTGTCCGGTAATCCAGGCATCAAGAGTATTTAATTTGCGGCGCAATGGCTTGACTTTCCGCACGCCGCAGCATTCTTTGTGACCGTCTTGATAAAAACTAAACAATCCCTTTTCATCTACTAGGGCTTGTACTTCTGCTGCATCGGGAAACATTACTTCTAATTTGATGCCGTAATGTTCTCTGACTTTCTCCAAAAAGTGATAGGTTTCTGAGTGCAACCGTCCGGTGTCTAGAGTAAAAACGCGGAAGTCTTTGGTAATTTTTGATGCCATATCGATCAGAACGACATCTTCCGCACCGCTGAAAGAAATTGAGATGTTGTCAAAATTGTCTAGGGCAAATTTGATAATTTCTCGCGGTGTTTTTTGACTGTATTCTGCTTCTAGAGCAGCAATGTTGAGGTTTCTCTGGATGGCAACCATATTTTCGCGTTCTCGGTGTTCTTTTTCTCTAACTTTTGATTATAGCCCATCGCCGGATCTCTCTCACCGCTGAATCTGACTGCATTTTGCAGCCGACTTTTCGGCTGGGTGCGCGATCGCCGCTTGGCTCAATTTGGATCGATCCAAAACTCCTCTACCGGGGAAAATTGCACAGCCGCCCGGTAACTTTAATTTGCCCCCAAATTATGAATCACAGACAATAAAATTCTTTAAATGGCATTGTTAAAATTTCTAAAATTTAACTTACCTCATTAATAAAATAATCTCGCTTATCGATAACATTGACTTCGGAACTGGAGAAAAAACCTACTTAAAAATTGAATTTTTGCCTGACTCCTAATAAAATCTGAATTGAAAAACCTGGTTTTTGCGATCGCCAGCGCGTAAGTTCTATTACTGTAGTATTTTACACAATTTTCGATATTAAGGGAAAGGGTGACTAGAAAAAATCGCTCGATTGCGTGTTATTCTCTCTTTCGGCAGAAGTCAATTCAGCTTGTCCGTGACCTCTGAGGCTGTCAATTCAAAATCAAACTAAAAAAGTCCGCACTATCGAAGCTATTCCCTAGGAAATCGCCCTACATGACAATCTCCCTCTCAAGGAGCATAGACTAAATTTATAAATTGTTATTAAATTTGATTGTATGCGATACTAACTCAAAAGTTAAGAAAAGTTGCAAACACTACCTGCCGCAACAATTCTGTCTCGCGTGTCGATTTTTACAACAATAAATAAAACTAGAAGGTTTGTGATGAGAATTGCCCAAATTGCCCCCCTAGCCGAGCGAGTTCCACCCCCAGCCTATGGAGGAATCGAACTGGTAGTCAGCCTCTTGACTGAGGAATTAGTCAGAAGGGGACATGAAGTCACCTTATTTGCTTCCGGCGATTCAATTACTTCTGCTACTTTAGAATCAGTTCACCCCAGAGCTTTGCGTCTCGATTCCACCGTTAAAGAATACGGAATTTACGAGCTGCTGCAACTAAGCAAAGTCTATGAAAAAGCCGGAGAATTTGATATCATTCACTCCCACATTGGCTGCGCGGCTTTGCCTTATTCACGCTTAGTAAAAACGCCCACAGTTCATACCCTCCACGGCATTTTTACGCCCGATAACGAGAAGATGTTTGTCTTCGCCCGTACTCAGCCTTATGTGAATATTTCCAACTCTCAGCGGGAAGATAGACTAAATCTCAACTGTATCGCCACAGTTTATAACGGAATCGATCCGGCAACTTACGAGTTTTACCCGCAGCCGGACAATCCTCCTTATTTAGCTTTTCTCGGTCGAATTTCACCCGAAAAAGGGGCACATTTAGCCATAGAAATTGCTAAGAGATCCGGCTGGCATTTAAAAATTGCAGGTAAAGTAGATATTGTCGATCGCGAATATTACGAGCAAGAAATCAAACCGCACATCGACGGCGAACAAATAGAATACTTAGGCGAAGCCAACCACGCTCAAAAAAGCGTGCTGATGGGCGGTGCGGTAGCGACATTATTTCCGATTACTTGGCGCGAACCTTTTGGGTTGGTGATGATTGAGTCAATGGTAACGGGAACGCCCGTAATAGCTATGAAATTAGGCTCGACTTCAGAAGTAATTGTTCATGAAAAAACGGGTTTTTTGTGCGAAAGTGTGGAAGAATGTATCGCCGCGATCGAGCCGTCTCGGGAACTCGATCGCAGCGCTTGTCGCCAACACGCAGTCGATCGCTTCAGCGTTAAAACAATGGTTGATGGCTATGAAGCAGTTTACCGACAAATTTTAAAAGAGCGCTTTTCTGAAAACGGTCACGCGCATCATTTGACAGAACTAGAACTCCACAGTAGATAGCTGCGCGATGACAAATTAAATGTACGGTTTATTTGCTTATCCAAAATTTACGCACAATACTCAATTAACGGGTCTTTCTTAGGGAAGCACCCGGTTTCTGTGTGACGGATATTATCGTTTTAGCTATGGGATGGCAGAAGGAAGAATATCAATTGTGAAGAAGGAAGAAGTAAGACCGAAGTGTGCAATATAAGAGTTTATGTTATATCAATTTGGCGTGATTTATTGTATGGAACGGCACTGCCCATAGGTGTCAACTTAACGTCAAACCCAGTCAGAGAATGCTGTTTGACTATTAAATCTAGATCACCCTGGCACCCCCTTGAGAAGGGGGGGACAAGAGTCGGATCAAAGTCCCCCTTTTTAACGGGGATTTAGGGGGATCTAGACTGGGGTAAAAGCGACATTTATCAAGGGTTTTAGACTTAAGTTGACACCAATTGGCACTGCCGTCTCCGACTTTGCTATAATTCGGATGCAACTTATGTTTCCTATTTTAAGAAAAGTTAAGTTTATTTTATCGTTCTAACTATCAGTTGCTAGGAGGGGATAAAAATGGTACGATCAGAATAGTGAAGCATTACATCAGGGCGCTTCTCATCAAGTCTTCATGTCAAAAATTCAATACCAAAAAGTCAAGAAAGCTAAACTTTTGAAAGATGGAAAACCATTTTTAGTAACACAATGCCCGATACAAATGAACTCGAAGGAAAAACATTTGTAGCTGCTGCGGAATATCCTGTAACCGAGTGGCCTTGCGCGATCGCCGATCGACCTCAACCAACACTCACCCTCAAAGACGACGATTTATTCCTGATTACCGACACCCTCGGCAATATCTCAGGCTACTTAGAAGACGACAACGTGTCCAGCCTCGGGTTGTTTTGCCACGACACACGCTTTCTCAGCCGCCTAGAATTGCAAATCGAAGGTCGATCGCCAATTTTGCTCAGCAGCAACGCCGAAAAAGGTTATCTGCAAACAGTTTTGTGCTCCAACCCCCGCATTGACGATCGCATCCAGGCAGAAACCATAGGCATCAAGCGAGAAATGGTGCTCAACGGCGGTTTGTTTGAAGAAATAGAAATCACCAACTTCACCACAAAATCAGTCAGCTTTGAAATAAGTCTCAGCTTCAGCTCAGATTTCTTAGACTTATTTGAAGTACGGGGTTACGGCCGCTCCAATCGCGGGAAACTATTGCGCCTGATGCCCCAAAAAACCGACGAATTACCCCCTAGCCAAGTTGTAGAAAAAGCAGCCATTCCTGACCCTACTAACGGCAATAGCGACGCTGAAAACCTGGCAGTAGAAAACCCCAATGTGGCAATTCAAGAATCAGCAAAAAACCCGATCGCCGGATATCCTGCCTGCCAGCTTCAAGAAGATTTAACCCTTGCCTACCAAGGTTTAGACGGCTTAGTAATGGAATCTCGGATCGAGTTTTACAACCACCCACCATCAGTGTTTCAGGGGAATACAGCAGTTTGGCGCATCTCCCTAAAATCCCACGAAGCAATCAAATTGGGATATCGGCTCAAAATGCTGATCGACGGCAAATCGATCTCCCAAGTTAGCACTCCCGTCAACCTAGTTCAAGCCAAAGCAGCGGAACTTTTAGAAGAGCGAGAATGGCTGAGCGAAATTACCAGAATCAAGTCAGATAAGAACACCTTTAATCGACTTCTCAAACGCGCCGAACAAGACATTTATTCCCTACGGCAAACCTTTGGCAAAGGCAAAGCAATTTCAGCCGGAGTTCCCTGGTTTTCGACATTATTCGGGCGCGACTCCATCATTGCCGCTGCTCAAATCTTAATTCTAGATCCAACTTTAGCCAGAGAAACCTTGACAACTTTAGCTCATTATCAAGGCAAAACCGACGATGATTGGCGCGACGAAGAACCGGGCAAAATACTGCACGAAATTCGCATGGGAGAAATGGCCCGCTGTAACGAAATCCCCCATACTCCCTATTACGGAACAGTCGATGCAACGCCACTGTGGTTGATGCTTTATGCTGAATATTACGCCTGGACTTACGACAGCCAAACTCTAGATCGTTTGTGGCCGAATGCCTTAGCAGCGATGGAATGGATCGATCGCAAATGTGCCGAAACAGGCTACCTCAGCTACTACAAAAAATCCAAGCGCGGTTTAGCAAATCAAGGCTGGAAAGACTCAGGAGATTGCATCGTCAACCGCGACGGCGTAATGGCAGAAGGAGCGATCGCCCTTTGCGAAGTCCAAGCCTACGTTTACGCTGCCAAAGTCCGGCTGGCAGAGATTGCCCGCATCAAGAAACGTATCGATTTAGTCGATCGCTGGGAAGAAGAAGCAAGAGACCTGAAAACCAGATTCAACCGCGATTTTTGGATCGAAGATTTAGGTTATTGCGCCCTAGCATTAGACGGCGAAGGCAAACCCTCAGACAGCATTTCATCAAATCCCGGACACTGTTTGCACCTCGGCATTTTGTCGCGAGAAAAAGCTCGCAGCGTAGCAGAAAGATTGCAAGCCCCAGATATGTTTAGCGGTTGGGGAATTCGCACTCTATCGTCAAAATCTCCCGCCTACAATCCCATAGGCTACCACACAGGCTCAGTCTGGCCGCACGACAACGCTTTGACAGCTTTGGGACTGCGATCGCTCGGCCGAGTGGAACAAGCCTTAGAAGTAGCTCAAGGCTTATTTGACATGACATTGCTGCAACCCTACGAGCGTCCCCCCGAACTTTTCTGCGGCTATGAGCGCAACAGCCCGAGCGATCGCCCCGTGCAGTATCCTGTAGCTTGCTCGCCCCAAGCTTGGGCAACTGGCAGCATTTTTCAACTCTTGCAAATGATGTTGAATTTAGTTCCCAACGCTCCGGAAAACCAACTGCGAATTATCGATCCGGCATTGCCAGAATCGATAAACAAACTGTCGCTAAATAACTTAAGAATCGGCTCAACTTTGCTCGACTTGGAATTCGAGCGCTCTGGTTCATCAACCGCTTGTCGGGTAATCAAAAAGCGCGGTAATTTGCGAGTAATTATTGAAGCTTGAATTTGGCGAATTGGGGATTGGGTATTGGTGATACTTTTTCATAGAAGAGAATTGCCAATGGCGATCGTGCGTACCTCACAACGGTTGAAAACAGATATAGCTGTTTTTTTGCCTGATTCATTCGTTCTTATATCAATTCCGGCTGCGCCGGAATGATATAAAGGAGACGGCAGTGCCGTTTCCCTACCGTTATTAATTGTAGGGAAACGGCACTGCCGTCTCCTCTATCATGTCTAAATGCTTTTTCTGATTCCCTCTTCCTTCTGATTCCTGATTGCTTCTACCGTTAAGCGATGCTATCGGCTATATTGTATTCGACAGTAAATAAATTTGTTCGTGGGCGCGGTGCAGTTAAATAGCCGATGCCATGTTCTGAATCAAGATTGTCCGCCGTCAATAATAGCAAGGAAATGTGGAATCATGCCAAAAGTTTTAGTAGTGGACGATGTTCCCAGCGAACTAGAAATTATCTGCCGCATTCTCCAAGATGCCGGAATTGACGTGATCCGGGCTGGCGACGGCGAAGCAGCGATCGCCCTGATCCGACAAATGCCGCCGGATCTCGTCGTTTTAGACGTGGTGATGCCGCGAATGAACGGATTTGAAGTGATCAGAGAATTGCGGGGCGATCGCGCAACTGCACACTTGCCAGTAGTATTTTGTACTCATAAAAACACCGATATCGATAAAGCTTGGGGAACCGATTTAGGCGCAGACGCTTACATCAGCAAACCCTTTGAACCTCAGCAACTCGTCAACATCGTGCAGCGCCTGCTTTCAGCATAAATACAAGAGCTTTCACCAAGAAAATGATACCGAGAAACCGTGTTTTTCTTAAATAAACTGGGTTTCAAAATCCCTTAAAAGTTTGATCTATATTGATAGCGATTGGCCCTGCAACTCAACCTCCGATTGATTTAAGCAGCGATTCGGCGTACAAAAGCTGATTCTGAAAAACTGTCTGCGGCGATCGGCTTCCCCGGCAAAGCAAAATCCTAGTTTGTAAGCTACAGTATAAATTAAAAATAAGCAATGAAAACAAGTGCTAGAGCCGCTGCGACTGGAACAAGTCCAACAAAGCAATTTCTCCTGTTCGGTCAAGGAGGCAGTCTGTTCGGCATAGAATTAGAAGCTGTGCGGGAAGTGCTGTCCCTCAGCGAACAACCCATTTCCCCGGTTCCCAACACCCTGGTATTTTTGCTGGGATTAACCAACTTGCGGGGCGAAATCTTAGCCGCCGCAGACTTCGGACGGTTTACAGGTATCGAGCCGGTTGATACCCACCACCCAAGCAGCCGCATCTTAGTGGTGGAAGCGCCCGATCCGCGAGATGTGAGGTTGTCTAGAATGCGGATGGGATTGGCCGTCTCCCGCGTCGAAGGAGTTTTATCCCTAAATCCCGATCGCACTGTCTCGGCGGTAGATGTCAGTCCCGACTTAGCTCCCTTTTTAAAAGGTTTGTACAACTCCGAAGGACGCTTGCTAATGATTGTCGATGTAGAGGCGATCGCCCATTCCGATCGCTGGTAATTAAACAGAGAATGGGGAATGGGGAATTGGGCATGGGGCATTGGGCATGGGGCATTGCTAACTGGTTATTGCTAACCGATCGTTAGTTATTGGTAGCTCCTAACAAATAACAAATAACAAATAACAACTAACAACTAACCACTAACAAATAACTTATGCAACTTCTCTATTACTTTTTCGCAACGACATTCACCCTGACATTACCTGACTTCTCGCAACCGCTGCTGTCTGGGGTAGCGAATGGTATCATTTCTTTCTGTTACTTTGCGATCGCCTCGCTGATTACTTTAGGTTTGTGGCGCAGCCGCAAAGCCGGCTTCGACACCTTCGCCACAGTCACAGCCGTCATATTTTGGAGTTGTGCTTTCGGCCACAGCGGCCACGCCGCCGAGCACTTAGGATTGCCGCACTCTCCAGTTTTGCAAACAGTGTGGGATTGGATGACTGTAATCCCCGCGATCGCCTTTTTAAGCCTCTCCAACCGCTACAGCTTCTTAGTAGGTTCCACCCAAATCCTGCAATCTAAAAAAGACACTGAACTTGCGCTCAGCCAAACTACCCAGCGATTTCAGGCAATCTTCGATCGAGCTTTTCAATTAATAGCGCTATTGGAACCAGACGGTACGGTGATCGAAGCCAATAAAACAGCGCTGGAGTTGGGCGATTTGGAAGCATCAGAAGTGCTGGGGCGGAAATTTTGGCATACACCCTGGTGGGCATCATCCCCAACTAACCAGCAACGGCTAAAAACTAACATCCAACAAGTCAAAGCCGGCAAATTTGTCCGGGAAAAATACGAAATCACCGGAGCTAACAACCAGGTGACAGTAATTGACTTGTCGTTTAAACCTTTATTAAATGAAGCAGGAGAAGTATTTCAAATCCTCGCCGAAGGTCGCGATATAACCCAGATCAAACAGACAGAATCGGCTTTGCAGCAGCTAACAGCAGAACTAGAACAGCGAGTGAATGAAAGAACCGAGCAAATCCTGGAAACTAACACGCAATTACAGCACGAAATTCGCGATCGCACCGCAGCCGAACAGCAGCTATTACGCCTCAAATCAATTTTAGAAGCAACAACAGACTGGGTAGGCATGGCAGATGCCGAAGGGCACAGTCTTTATATGAACCGCGCCGCCAGAGAAATGCTGCACGTAGGCTTGGACTCAGATTTAGCGGGAGTCAGGATTTCTGACGTGACATCTCCCAAAAGTATCGACACTATTACGAAAGTGGGAATCCCCGCAGCTTGCCGAGACGGGGTGTGGAGCGGCGAGACAATTTGGCAGAGTTTAGACGGCGAAGAAATCCCAGTTTCTCAAGTAATTATTGCTCACAAATCTGAGAATGGAGAACTTGAATTTCTATCAACGATCGCCCGCAACATTACCAACCGCAAGCGCACGGAACAATCGATGCAGCAAAACTTGCAAATGCTCGACCTCGCCAGCGATGCTTTCATCATTCGAGAACTAGATGGTACGATTAATTACTGGAATCAAGGAGCCGAGCGAATCTATGGCTTTTCCCGGCAAGAAGCTTTGGGCAAAGTCACCGATCGTCTATTTCATACCATCTTTCCCAAACAACCTTTAGCAGCCATCTCGGCACAGCTAGAACAGCAGGATTATTGGGAAGGAGAACTGATTCACACTACCAATCGCAACACTCAAATTACCGTATTCAGCCGCTGGACTTTGCAGAGAGACGAACAAGGAAACCCCAAGGCAATTTTAGAAACTAACAATGATATTACAGAGCGCAAACTTGCCGAAATCGAAAACCAAAGATTGATTGCGATCGTCGAAAACAGCTCAGATTTTATCGGCGTAGCCACAATGGAAGGACAGTCAACCTACTTGAATCCTGCTGGAATCAAGCTAAACGGAGTTTCAGATGAAGACCTGAAAACCAAAAGTATATTAGCAGCCTTCTCCGAGGAAGATGCGAAAATATTCCAAGAAGAGATGATTCCTGCTGCCATCCGAGATGGTTTGTGGGAGGGCGAATTCCGGTTGAGACACTTTCAAACCGGCGAAAGCATTCCGGTTGACTTTACCTTATTTACGCTCAAAGACCCAGAAACAGGCGAGCCTATTGGTTTAGCGACTGTGACGCGCGACATTCGCGATCGCAAACGGGCAGAAGAGATGCTGCACGATCGCGAAAGATTGTTCCGAGCGATTTTTGACCAGTCGTTCCAATTCATGGGGCTACTCGAGCCAGACGGTACTATTTTGGAAATCAACCAAACAGCCCTCGCCGCAGCCGGGGCGGGAATAGAAGAGCTCACAGGTATCCCGTTTTGGGAAACCCAGTGGTGGCAGATTTCCCCAGAAACCAAACAACAGGTGCGGGAGGCGATCGTCAAAGCAGCCGCCGGCGAAGTAGTCCGTTACGAAGCAGATGTGCTAGTTGCTGGCGGTGCAGTAGTAACCGTTGACTTCTCAATCAAGCCGATCGTAGACGATGACGGCAAAGTCATTCTGCTGATTCCCGAAGGCCGTGACATCAGCGATCGCAAAGCCCTAGAACGAGAACTCACACTGCGTCAAGCCCGCTTTGACGCCTTTTTCGCCGCTGCACCAGCGGGAATGTTTATCACCGACGACAAACTGCGATTCGTGCAGTTCAACCAGAGACTCTCCGAACTCGGTGGCCAGCCGATTTCAGCATACATTGGCAAGACAGTATGGGAGGCGGAACCGGCAATGGCATCGATGATTGGGCCCGTGTACGAGCAGGTTCTCAGTAATAATCAAGCGGTTTTAAACATGGAAATGCGTCATGGAACTACCGCACACCCAGATGTGATGAGGGATTGGCTGTCGTCTTACTTTCCGCTACCAGGAGAAGACGGTAAGCCGATCGGGATTGGCGCATTCATCTTGGAAGTGACCGATCGCAAAAATTTAGAACGAGAACTAGCTTTGCGTCAAACCCGCTTTGACGCCTTTTTCGCAGCCGCCCCAGCCTCCATGTTTATCTTTGACGACCATTTGCGGTTCGTGCAAGCCAACGAAAAATTAGCCGAAACCACGGGGGTATCAGTTGCCGAACACCTCGGCAAAACAGTGCAGGAAGTTGTACCCGAAATGGTTCATACCCTACAGCCGATGTTGGAGCAGATTCTCGACACCAACCAACCGTTTTTAAACATTGAGGTGTCGGGGACAACTGTCAACCAACCGGGCTTACTGCGATATTGGATAGCCTCTTACTTTCCTTTGCCCGGAGAGGATGGTAAGCCGATCGGGGTTGGCGGTGTGGCGATCGAAATTACCGATCGCAAACAAGCAATTACTAAATTAGAAGAAACAACCACCCAGTTAGCCCATTCCGAATCGGAATTTCGGCAACAAAGCAATCTCTTACAACTCCTAATTGACAGTATCGCCGATGGTATAGTTGCTGCCGACGAAAATGGCAATTTTGTGCTGTTCAACCCCGCCGCCGAAGATATCTTTGGCTTGGGTTCGACAGATACTCTACCCAACGAGTGGTCGGGAAAATACGGCTTATTTTTGCCAGATCAAATCACTCCCTATCCCGCAGCCGACATCCCCTTAACGCGGGCAATTCGAGGAGAATCAATTGACAACATAGAAGTTTTTACCAGGCACGCAGGCAAACCAGATGGTGCCTGGGTCAAAATTAACGGCAGGCCGCTCAAAGACGAAACTGGAGCGCTCAAAGGTGGCGTAGTTGTTTGCCGCAATGTCACCCAGGAAAGAGCATCCCAGGAGCAGATGCGGCAGTTAGCCGAGACACAAGAACGCTTGCTGCAAGAACTCAAAACGCGGCAAAATGCCCTCGACGAAGCTGCGATAGTCAGCGAAACAGACCTCAAAGGCACGATCGCCTACGTCAACGAAAGATTCAGTCAAATATCTGGTTACAGCCTGGGAGAACTGCTGCACCGCGACCACCGCATCGTCAATTCCGGCTATCACCCCAAATCATTTTTTGAGGAAATGTGGCTGACAATTTCTCGCGGCTTAGTGTGGAAAGGCGAAATCAAAAATCGGCGCAAAGATGGCTCTTTTTACTGGGTAGATTCCACGATCGCGCCGATTTTTGACACCAACGGTCAAATCGTTAAATATATCGCCATTCGCTTTGATATCACTGAGCGCAAAGAAGCGGAGGAAGGACTCGAAAAATTCGCAGCAGAACGCAAAGCCGAAGCCGATTCGATGACACAACAAGTCCTCAAATTGTTGGGAGAAATCAAAGGCGCGGCTCAAGGAGATTTGACAGTTCGGGCGGAAGTAACGAATGATGTTTTGGGTGCTGTCGCCGACTCTTTCAACTTCTTAATCGGTTCTCTGCGGAAGGTGGTAACGGGAATTCAAACATTAGCGGAACAAGTAACATCTGCTACGGGCGAGTCTATTACTAATACCAGCCAACTCACCCAACAGGCGGAAGTTCAAGCAACCAAAATATCTGCGATCATGCGAGAAATCGAGCGGATCGTGAATTCGATCCGCGATGTGCGAGATGTGTCGGTGCGCGCCGAAACAGTCGCCCAGGAGTCTTCTCATACTGCTGAAGCTGGTGGCTTAGCAGTCGATCGCGCTGTCGAAGGTATTAACGAGCTCCGATTGACGATCGCCTCTACCTCAAAAATGATGAAACGTTTGGGCGAATCTTCGCAGCAAATCGGCAAAATTGTGACTTCTATCTCGCAACTTGCTTCCCAAACTAACTTGTTGGCTCTCAATGCTACCATTGAAGCCGCCCGCGCCGGCGAACAAGGTTTAGGTTTTGCAGTTGTCGCCGAAGAAGTGCGGAAGTTGGCAGAACGATCGGCCGGCGCGACTGAAGAAATCTCCGAAATAGTCGGTACAATTCAAGAAGAAATCAGTCGTGTAATGAAGGCAATGGAATCGGGGACGCTGGAGGTAGTGGAAGGTACTAAGCTCGCTAGCGAAGCTAAAACTCACCTCAATGCCATCATCGAAGTTAGCCGAGAAATGAATGCTTTGGTGCAAAATATTACTCGCGCCTCGGCGAAGCAAACTGTTTCGGCTGAGGAAATTTCTAACAGTATGCAGCAAGTTAATGAGATTGCGAATACCACTGCTCAAAAAGGTTCGGATGTCAAAGCATCGCTAGACGATTTATCGGGTTCTGTTAGCAAATTGCAAAAGTCGGTGGCTAATTTTAGAAGTTAGTTGACAGTTGACAGTTGACAGTTAGATGATTTGGCGATAGAAAGAGACTGTTGGCGAATTCACAGACGGTTTTACCCCTCATCCTGAAAGTAGCAAAGCTATGTTTCTCTCATAGATTTCGTAGGTTGGGTTGTTGCGAGAGCGAAGCGTAGGGTTCGCTCTCGCATCAACCCAACCAACACAAAAAGCAGGGGCTTCAAACCCCTGCGATTCGGTGA
>JANNOR010000106.1:0-14535 GCA_031399265.1 Cyanobacteria bacterium SOY_34_metabat_3
GTGATAACGCGAGTAAAAGCAATTAACCGATCGCTCTCATCGACCAAACCAATGATAACATCAGTTGCGGCCAGCATTTTCACCACATCCTCGCGGTTGCGTTTGTCACACCAGAATTCATTTTTGTACAATTCCATCAAATCGGAAATCTGGCTTTCCGTCAGAGTTTCAACAATCCGATATTGATTTAGTGTGTCGGTCATACTCTATTTTACCGTAATCTAGTTTAATTGCGCGATCGGCAATATCAAAATAGCGATCGTCGTGGCTAATCACAAACACCGTTTTTCCCCGCCGCTTCAACTCCGGTAACAACTGCTTGTAAAAAATATCCCGAAAAAACGGATCTTGATCCGAAGCCCATTCATCAAACAAATAAATCGGCCTGTCTTCCAAATACGCAGTCAGCAAAGCCAGCCGCTTGCGCTGTCCCTGAGACAAAGCCGTAGTCGATAATATACCATCTTTCACCTGAACTTTATGCTCCAAGTGAAACTGTTGCAGATAATCTGCGGCTTGCGCATCTAAATCGCGGTTACTCATGCCCAAAAGGCGATCGAACAAATAGAAATCAGAGAAAATTACCGAAAAATGTTGCCTATACCACTCTCGATTCTCATCAGTAATCGGCTGTCCATCCAGCAAAATTTCTCCCGATTCAGGAATATACAAACCCGTAATTAACTTTGCCAAAGTTGATTTACCGCTGCCATTTCCACCAATAATAAACACCAACTCACCCGCATGAAACTTCAAACTTATATCGCCCAAAATAAAATTACTATCTTCCTTTTCTCCAGGATAGCGATGAGTTGTCCCCTTTAATTCCAGAGTTTGCCAATCAGCAGTTTCAACCCTTTTTACCACAGAACTTATTTCAGCTTGACTCGCCAAAGCCAATCCCATTTTCTCTATCTTTTCCACCGAAGTATTAGCCCGAAAAATCGCAGGCAACCTTTGCAAAATATTTTGAAACGGAGACATCAAATAGGTACTTGTCAGAATGTAAGCCGACAACACAGGCGTAGAAACAGGCACAAATTTGGGCAAAGCAAACAATAGCAAACCCATCAGCATAAAAAACAGCAACTGTCCGACTCCAATCGCCACAGCACCAGTATTCAAAGCAGTCACGTTATAATCGCGAGAAGCATCAGCGCTTACCTGCAATTCTTCCGTAAAAAACTCTTGTCGGCGCAAGGAATGCAGTTTGAGTTCCTTAATTCCGTCAGTAATGCTGCGAAAATGCTTGAATAATGTATCTTGTTCTTCTCTAGCTAAATCGAAGAATTTCCGCATTTTATTGAGCAGCAGTTGTATAGTGCCAATCATCAGCACCAAAAACCCAAATACCACCACAAAAACCGCGCCTGAAATCGTGCTTAAATAAGTTAAGCAGCCGACAACAACGGCGATATCAACACAGAGAAAAGGAATCAAAAATATAGTATTAGAAAGAGTTCCCACATCATCAGTCAGAGTTGCCAACAAGCGGTTAGCACCCAACTCTTCCAAATTCCGCAACGGAGTAGACAAAATACCGCGACTCAAACTCAGACGCAGGTTATAAACCGCTTCTTGAGAGAGATAGATTAACAAAAATTGAGAGACAAAGCCGCTCAAAAGAGCCAAAATTGCCAATCCCCCAAAATACCAGACTAAACTAGCATTAGAATTGTCGCTGATGGCGCGGTTAATTAGGGCAATTAACATAGCACTGGAACCGCCGCTGATTAAGCCTGTGAGTATGGCGATGGAAACATTTAACCAAGAAGCCTTTAACAGTAACCAAATTACATTCATCGTTTACCTCTATAATAACTCTTATCTGTTTTCAAGAACAGGCTCTCCGGCCTGTTCCACAAAGATTAATTTTTCTTGTGGAATAGGCCGGAGAGCCTGTTCCTAAATAGGTATTTGAGAAGGTGGCAACATCTCAAATGCAACCAACTCATAAATATCGCTCATCGACATTTGTACTTCCACCGAAGCAAAGGAGACTATTGCCGATTCTCCTTCGTATTCTCGAAAAAACCAATCATTAGATTCGGTTTTAAGATATTGTGTCACTAAAAACTCGTATTGGCTGACTAACACATATTCCCGGAATTCAGGAATCGATCGATAAAACCGAAACTTATCCTCTCGATTAACATCCTCGCTATACTTAGAAAGCACTTCCACAATCAGCACAGGATTTAGTATTTCATCATTCCGTCCTTCCGTCAAAGCAGGTTCTCCTTCAATTACCATAATATCAGGATAAGTTCCCCGTCGGTACCGAGGAATCCACAACCGCAAACCGTTGATAAATACTTCTGCATTCTTCCCTCGCAAAGTAGTATCGAAACCAGCAAAGATATTGCCTTTAATCTGGCTGCGATTAATAGTGCTGCCTGCAATTGGTACAATTTTTCCATCGCGGTATTCATTGATAAACTCAGCAGTTTCCTCTAACTCCCGGTACTTATCTAAAGTATCAAACTTTTGCTGAATTTTTACTAGCATTTTTGCTTCATGCAGCACTGAAAATTCACCGAATTAGCAATATAACAAACATGATGTGCGTTGTCGTGCAAACTGCGGGCTTTTTCCAAATCGTCACTAGCTTCGATCGCTACCAGCGGATGCAAAAGCACCTCTGTGAACCGAATTTTGCCATTTTTTTGTGCCATTTTGCCCGTCGCTGCATCCGAGTAAGAAATCACCCGAATTCCCGCCCTAGCGCACAAAGCAAGATAGCTCAACATATGGCAAGCTGAGAGTGCCATCAACAACAAATCTTCGGGATTGTACAGAGAAGGATCGCCCAGAAAAGTCGGATCTGCCGAACCCACAAATGGCGGCTTGCCATCAATATTTATGACATACTCGCGAGAATAAGCATCGTAAGATGAAGTAGCACCGTGACTGGCACCAGTCCAAACAGTATTGATGCGATATAGGTGTTCTTTAGTCATTTTCAATTACCCACTTCTATCTGCGTTAATCCGCGTTAATCTGCTTACATCTGCGGTTAAAATTCATGACTAACAGTATATCACAACAATAAAAAAACGCCCAACTCCAAAGAGTTAGGCGCTTTCCTATCTTTCAAAACCAGGTAAAATTAATCCTGGCGAGACAACAAATTAGATTCGATTTTAGCAGCTACAACAGGTTGCACGTGACTCAAGGCCGACTGCAATATGGGAGTTTTGGTAACAGCATCGTTAGCCAAATTAAACAAAGGATTCGACAAAATACCCGCCAAAGTTGTCGCAACTAAGGTGAGTACAACGCTGACTTGCAAAGGGCGCATTCCCTGAAGGTTCCAGCGGACTTCGGGATAATTTTTCACCGAGTCCGACATCTCTTGAGGCTCTTTCACAACCATCATCTTGACGACGCGGATGTAGTAATAAATCGAAATTACGCTGGTAACTAATGCCAAGATAACTAAACCGTAAAGTCCAGCTTGCCAGCCAGCCCAGAACAGATAGATTTTGCCAAAAAATCCAGCTAGCGGCGGAATTCCACCGAGTGAAAGTAAACAAATACTCAATGCTAAAGTTAGCAGTGGGTCTTTTTGATACAAACCGGAGTATTCGCTAATTTGGTCGGTTCCAGTCCGCAGCGAGAACAGGATGATGCAGGCGAAAGCGCCTAGGTTCATAAACAGGTAAACCAACAGATAAAATATCATGCTGGAATAACCGGCTTCGGTTCCCGCAACCAAACCAATCATTACAAAACCAGCTTGGGCGATCGACGAATAAGCCAAAAGCCGCTTCATGCTAGTCTGGGCGAGGGCAACCACATTTCCCAACACCATGCTGAGTATGGCTAAGGCTGTGAATACGAAGTGCCACTGTTCGATAAGTGCGGGGAAAGCAGTGGTTAGCAAGCGGATTGCTAGGGCAAAACCGGCGGCTTTGGAACCGACAGAAAGGAAAGCCACAACGGGTGTCGGAGAACCTTCGTAAACGTCGGGCGTCCATTGGTGGAAGGGAACTGCTGAGATTTTGAAGGCTATTCCGGCGATCGTAAATACCAACGCAATTACTAAACCGAGAGATTGACCGTCATTAACAGTAGAAAGATGAGAGGCGATCGCGCTTAATGTCGTTTCCCCGCCAGACAAACCGTACAGCAGCGAAAGTCCGTAGAGAAACACCGCCGAAGAAGACGCACCAATTAACAAATATTTCAAAGCAGCTTCATTGGAACGCGGGTCGCGTTTTGTGTAACCCGTCAGCAAATAAGAAGAGATACTGAGAGTTTCCAATGAGATAAAAATCATCACCAATTCATTAGCACCGGAAAGAAACATTCCTCCCAAAGTAGCTGTCATCAAAATGCCGATGAACTCCGCTAAAGCAGTACCAGTTTGCAGTACGTAGCGGACGGATATCAAAATAGTGACAGCCGCAGTCAAAGCAATAATTCCGCGAAATACTAAGCTCAAGGCATCGCTGTTAAAACCGCCGAGAAACGAGATAGTATTAGTGTTGTCCGCTTGCAAACACAAGGCACCGACGGCCGCTAGCAAACCGGCAACAGCCACGTAGGGAGTCCAAGCAGAGGAACTGCGGCCCACGATTAAGTCGCCGACGAGGACAACCAAGAGGGTGACAATGATGATTCCCTCTGGCAATATAGTTCCAGCGTTTAGCTGGGCGGCAAGAGTAGCAAAATCCATATTTTCAGACAAGTTGGGTAATACAGGCTAGAGAAGCCTGTAATGGGCGGTGAACTGTTAGAAATTCTTTACCAAACACCGATTGTATCGCGGAATCTCGATCGCGCTCCCAATTTTGCGGTTGTTTATTGCCGATCGCCCATTTAGTCTCCTCTGTGGCGTTCAGGAAACCAATGTTACCATTGCCAGCACAGAAGTTGAGGGCGATCGCCCAGGGCGGCAAGAGTTGCTACCATATCTGAAGCTGGGATTAATTCAATAAAAGACCATCTGGATACTTCTTGGGGGTTTTCTGGAAAATTCAACAGCGCCGCTGGTTCTCCTGGGGCTACCGTGACATCAAACCGATCCAGAGGTATCGAAAGTCCTTTACCAACTGCTTTGATATAGGCTTCTTTCCGAGTCCAGCAGGTAAAAAAAGCCTGATGTTGAATATCTACGGGGAGCGATCCCAGTACAGTATTTTCTAAGGGTGAAAACAAATTTTCAGCAATCTGCTGCCAAGGGAAATCGGCGCGTATACTTTTAATAGTGCGATCGGTCTTTTTCAAAGTGAAAATGCTCCGCCTTTGTCTGTTCGTCGATAGAAAGAGTCTTTTCTAAACTCTGCAAGCAAGATGCTGTTTGAGCCAAATAGACGCGCCAAATATGAATTTGACTACTACACAATTTCAAGTCTTTTGGTGGATAATTCCACGAATCAAGAAGATTAATCATAGGATTTATACAGATACAGCGTATTCCAAGTTTGTGAAGTACACCAGCCTATTGAAATATAATCCACTCCATCAAGAGAAGAGTTTTGAACCACAGAGGGCGCAGAGGGCGCAGAGGGAAGAGTATTGCGAGGGTTTTGGATGTTGTTGTCAAAAAACCTTTCATCCCTCCCCTCTCTGTGTTCTCTGTGTTCTCTGCGGTAAAATCCTCTTAATATCTACTTTACTTCATGCTATAACTAGAATTGATATTAGACTCGATCGCAGATAAGACGCAGTTTTTATTTTTTGCTATACTACATATGACGTGCTTGTACAAGTCGTGTATAATCATGAACACAAATAATAAAAACTCTTCCCCTCAGCCAAAAGTAACCATTGCTAACCATGAATAAATCGTCCTATAAACTTTCGCCCATGCAGGAAGTAATCCTGTTCGATCACCTTCAGTCTGAGCAACCCGGAGTGGATATCGAGCAGGTGATTTGTTCCCTGAATGAATCGCTGAATATCTCAAGTTTGACGCAAGCATGGCAGCGAGTGTTTGAACGGCATCCAATCTTGAGAACCAGTTTTGGGTGGCAAGGTTTGGATGAGCCGATGCAAACGGTGCACGAGCAAGTTGAACTACCCTTAGAACACCAAGACTGGTGTCAGTTGTCGAAATGCGATCGCGAAGACAAACTCCAAGCCTATCTAAAAGCCGATCGACAACAAGGCTTCGATTTGACGAAACCCCCTCTCATGCGCTTGGCACTATTTCAATTAGAGGAAGCTAACTATAAATTAGTCTGGACTTTTCACCGCATCTTGCTAGACGGTCGATCCTTGCAGCTTATTTTAAAAGAAGTCTTTACATTCTACGAAGCCTTTTGTCAAGGTGAGGACTTAGAGTTAACACAACCTCTTCCTTATCAGGATTACATTGAGTGGTTGCAGCGTCAAGATTTTGTCAAGACAGAAGCTTTTTGGAAGAAACAACTAGATGGTTTTACAACACCAACTCCTCTAGTTGTCGATCGAGCTACCGATCGAAAAAACAACCAAGAATCCGGTCACGGAGAACAAGAGTGCCGACTGTCAGAAGCAGCCACAGAAGCATTAAAATCCCTAGCACGATCGCATGAATTGACGCTCAATACCTTAGTACAAGGGGCCTGGGCTTTACTCCTAAGTCGTTACAGCGGCGAGGAAGACGTAGTATTTGGCGCAACCAGGGCGTGTCGTCGATCGACTCTAGCAGGAGGAGAATCGATGATTGGAATCTTCATCAACACTCTGCCGATACGAGTACGTGTATCTCCCGATTTGTCAACGATCGCATGGCTTGCGGAACTCCGTCAACAGTGGATCGGTTTGCGAGATTACGAACATACCCCATTAGTCAAAGTGCAGCAATGGAGTGACATTCCTGGCGGTATACCGTTGTTCGATAGCCTTTTGGTGTTTGAAAATTATCAAATGACTTCTGCTTTGCAGTCGATCGGCGATAATTGGCAGTGTCGAGAATTTCAGCTTTTTGAACAAACAAGCTTTCCTCTGACTCTCGCTGGCTATGCTGGAACAGAATTGTTATTAAAAATTGAATACGATCGCGGGAAATTCGATCGCGCAACAATTACTCGAATGTTGGGACATCTCCAAACCTTGCTCGAAGGCATGGTAGCAAATCCCAGTCAGCGCCTTGCGGATTTAACACTTTTAACCGCAACAGAACGGCATCAGCTACTGGTGGAGTGGAACAATACCCAGAGTGATTTCCCCGATAGATGTATGCACGAGCTGTTTGAAATTCAAGTAGAAAAAACTCCCGATGCTGTAGCCGTAGTCTCTGGAAATCAACAGCTAACCTACCGAGAATTGAACGCAAAAGCAAATCAACTGGCACACTACTTGCGATCGATTGGAGTAGGGCCGGATGTGTTGGTGGGCATATCTGTAGAGCGTTCCTTAGAGATGGCGGTGGGTTTTTTGGGCATTTTCAAAGCAGGTGGAGCATATCTCCCGCTAGATACAAACTATCCCAGCGATCGTCTAGCTTTCATGGTGGAAGATTCCCAAACCAAAGTATTGTTAACTCAAAGCCGACTGGTGGGAATTGTCCCCGATTACTGCGATCGCACAGTGTGTCTAGATACCGATTGGGAACTCATCGCCCAACACAGTCAAGAAAACCCCATAGCCCAGACAACATCTCAGAATCTCGCCTATCTTATATATACATCGGGCTCCACAGGAAAACCCAAGGGAGTCATGATTACCCATCAAGGATTGGTAAATCACAATCTGGCGATGATTAACGAGTTAAATCTCAAACCGAGCGATCGCATATTACAATTTGCTTCGATCAGTTTTGATATTGCTGTAGAAGAAATATTTCCCTCATGGATTATTGGTATGGCCGTAATCCTTCGCCCTGAAGAAATATTTTCTTCAATCAAGCATTGTTTCCAATTTTGCGAACAAGAACAGTTGACTATTCTCAACGTACCAACCGCTTTCTGGCATGAAATCGTTGGAGAAATGTCTGTAGCAAAACTTTCTTTACCTAGCAATCTGCGTCTGATAGTTGTGGGTGGAGAAGCAGCCTCACTATCAGTTTATTTGACCTGGTTGCAGTTAGTTGGCGATCGCTGTCGTTGGGTTAATACCTACGGGCCCACGGAAACCACCGTGACAGCAACAGTCTATAATCCTCCGGTGCTTGAACCAGACCAAACTCTGTCGGAAATCCCGATCGGTCGTCCGCTAGCCAATACTCAAATCTACATTCTCGATCGACAATTGCAACCAGTACCGATCGGCGTAACTGGTGAAATGCACATTGGTGGTGCTGGAGTCGCTCGCGGCTATCTCAACCGTCCCGAAAGGAACGCCAGCAAGTTCATGATTAACCCCTTTACCGACGATCGAAACGCACGGCTTTACAAAACAGGAGATTCAGCCCGCTATCTACCAGACGGCAACATTGAGTTTATTGGCCGCATCGATTTTCAGGTAAAAATCCGCGGCTTCCGTATTGAACTCAGAGAAGTAGAAGCGGCTGTGGAAGAGCATCCAGCCGTCCAGCAAGCCGTGGTTCTAGCCCGCGAGGACGTACCTGGAAGCAAGCGTTTAATAGCCTATGTAATCCCAAATTCCGAGCCGCCGACAGCAGCATCCACAGTCCCACCAGATACAGTCGGCGATTCTTGTGCCATAGTCGCGGTAATGTCGCGGCAAGAGCAAGTTCTCGATAGCAATCACCTGCGTCAATTTGTGAAAAAAAGACTGCCAGACTACATGATACCCGCCGGATTTGTGTTCCTCAACAATTTGCCCTTGAATCCCAATGGCAAAGTAGACCGCAAGGCTTTAGCGAGTCAAAAGTTTCAACCTAGCAGCATCGAATCCAATGAACTAAATACTGTTGCTCCCCGCGACGATTTAGAGCTCGAGGTAGCAAAAATTTGGGAAAAAGTTTTAGGTATTGAGTCGATCGGAGTCACAGACAATTTCTTCGAGAAAGGAGGACACTCCTTGCTAGCCATGCGCTTATTAGCAGAAATTGATCGAAGTTTTGACAAAAAGTTACCACTCTCGTCAATTTTTCAATCACCAACTGTTGAAAAATTGACGAACATTATACGAGATAATGATTGGTCATCGCCTTCTCCATCAATGGTCGTGATTCAACCGGGTACAGGAGGTGACAAACCACCTATCTTTTGCATCCACGTACTCGGCAGAGGATTAGAATTTTACCGTCCAATGCTAGCTTATTTGGATAAATCGCAACCGATTCTGGGACTATCAACCCAGATCATGGATCGAAAACTGGCTCCCCCAAATCGAGTTGAGGAATTAGCAGCTTATTACATCAAAGAAATGCAAACTTTCCAGCCTGTTGGCCCTTATTCGATGTTGGGAGTATCTTTTGGTGGAACAGTCGCTTTTGAGATGGCTCGCCAACTTCACGATCGAGGTGAAAAAGTAGCTTTACTGGGATTTTTGGACACCTACGGGCCAGAGCCGAGTGTTAGCAAAGATTTGTCTGTTATCCAAAAAAGTCAGCTCATAACTAGAATATTACAACTCAAACCTGCCGTGTTTCTGGAAAAAGCGAAAAGTAATCTGGCGGGGAGAATTGAGATGTTGACTGATATGATGTATAAAATTTTGGTAAAGTCTTACCGAGCGAGCGATCGTCCTTTACCAATTTATCTGGAAGACTTTACTTATGAAGAACAAAATGAAGAGGCAGCCAGACAATATAATATAGCGGGAGTTTACCCTGGTCGAGCGATTCTCTTCAAAGCAGTTGAGAGTGCCATCTTGTTTGGTGATGACCGTGAAATGGGTTGGGGAGAGGTAGTGAAGGGTGGAATAGAGATTTATGACATACCTAGCGACCATTTAGGGATGTTAAAAGAACCTCACGTCCAGTTAATCGGGGAAACATTGCAGGCTATTGTCGATCGAACTTACCGCAAAGATTCGTAGGGGTGAAGCATTTCGGCAGTAAATCTCTGCCCGTAACTAATAAATTATCTGCCGAAATGCTTCGCCCTGGATTTCGGCAGTAAATCAATGAAACAGCCCTGTCATTAGATTTTCCTGATTTATCGATCGGGCATAATTCATTGACGCGCCGTTTCAGCTTTAATTTCTCGGATAATGGTTGATATTTCTGCTTCCGAATCAAGGTGTCTGGCCAGAACTTGAGCAGTTGTATCCAGCAGGCGTTCTGAAAAGGCTTTAGTTAAATCTGCCCGCAGGCCTTGTCCTATATAAAACTTTAGCAGTCCTTCTACAGAGATATCTCGATTCGCCGCTATTTTTTTAAGTGATTCTAAAGTATCTGTTGGGATTTGAATCGAGACTGTTTCCGTTATGCGCGATCGCAATTGCAATTTAATTTCTGATTCTTGATTATTCATATAATTGTCTTTCTATGCGGGTAGCAGGACGGGAAGAAATGATGCGGCTTCGCAGACCTCGTTCTACATAAACTACGAGTAATAGGCGTTGAGAAACGGAGTAACCAAGAATAAAATCGCGCAGTTCGTCATTGGTAGTCGCGTCTCCCTCCTGATAAAATGGATCGAAGAAAACTTCTGCTGCTTCTTCAAAGCTAACGCCATGTTTTTCTAGGTTGCTCTCGGCTTTGTTTGTGTCCCATTCAAACTCAACGCCTTCTAGTCTGTACACTTTATCCATCTTTCAATTTTAACATCGCTTCGAGCGGAACCTTTGACATCGGGCTTAAACTATCTCTCACTAGACATTAGTAGCTGCGTCGCTACCCATATCTTAACTGGTTCTCAGGCAGAGTCTGGTAACGAGCATTAAACCTTCGTCGTACTTCCAGGAACTCTGGGCCCGGATTCAGCAGTCTCAGCATCCAGTGCATCATGTAGAGACGCGATAGTGAGGAGACTGCACGTGCCGTGTCCTAATTTTTGGTAATCTTTCACCCGATCGGCAGTAATCGACAAATTAAGGTAGTTTGAAAATAATACCCAAAATTCCCATAAACCTTGACATCTAACCTACACTCTGTAAATTAAACCCTCGCTTCTGCGCCGCCATCCATATATAAAAAGATGCCATGTCAACCTTAGTCATCGTCGAATCTCCCACAAAAGCCCGTACCATTCGCAACTTCCTGCCCTCAAACTACCGTGTAGAGGCATCAATGGGCCATGTGCGCGACCTCCCATCCTCCGCCGAAGAAATACCAGAAGCCGTTAAAGGAGAAAAATGGGCGCAACTCGGCGTAAACGTAGATGCGGACTTTGAACCCCTATACGTCATCCCGAAAGACAAAAGGAAAATTGTCAAAGAACTCAAAGATGCCCTCAAAGACGCCACAGAACTGATTCTAGCTACAGACGAAGACCGAGAAGGCGAAAGCATTTCCTGGCATTTGCTGCAAATCCTCAAACCCAAAGTTCCAATCAAGCGGATGGTATTCCACGAAATCACCCGCGAAGCCATCCGTGACGCTTTGACTCACTGTCGCGACATCGACAATCGAGTCGTACAAGCCCAAGAAACTCGCCGAATTCTCGATCGACTCGTCGGTTACACACTCTCTCCGCTATTGTGGAAAAAAATCGCTTGGGGCTTGTCCGCCGGCCGAGTCCAATCAGTCGCCGTGCGCCTGTTGGTATGCCGCGAACGGGAACGTCGCGCCTTCCGCCAAGGTAGCTACTGGGATTTGAAAGCGACTTTGACCCCTCCCAAACCTCCCGCCAAGGGACAAGCGAGTGCATTTGAAGCAAAATTGGTGACAGTCGGCAATGTGAAAGTTGCCAACGGTAGCGATTTCGATGAAAATACCGGGCAAATTATCGCAGGCCGTCGCGTACTTTTGCTAAACGAAGAAGAGGCGCGGGCTTTACTAGAACGTATTCAAAACAAACCTTGGACTGTCACCAATCTCGAAGAACGGCCAGTCACCCGCAAACCCTCGCCACCATTTACAACCTCGACTTTGCAGCAGGAAGCTAACCGCAAGCTGAGGCTGGGGGCGCGGGAAACCATGCGAATTGCCCAAAGTCTCTACGAACGCGGTTTTATCACCTATATGCGGACGGATTCGGTGCATTTGTCCGAACAGGCGATTACTGCCGCCCGCAGTTGCGTCCAGGAACTGTACGGTAGCGAATACCTCAGCCCCCAACCGCGCAAATACACGACCAAAAGCAAAGGTGCTCAGGAAGCCCACGAAGCTATCCGCCCGGCCGGTAGCACTTTTCGGACTCCGCAGCAAACCGGCCTAGATGGCGTTGACTTCCGCCTCTACGATTTAATTTGGAAGCGGACTGTGGCTTCTCAAATGGCCGATGCGCGCCAAACTCACGTCACGCTGCTAACTTTGGTGGAAGATGCCGGTTTCCGTTCCAGCGGCAAACGTATCGATTTTGCGGGCTTTTTGCGCGCCTACGTGGAAGGTTCCGATGACCCAGATGCGGCTTTGGAAGACCAAGAGGTGATTTTGCCGGCGCTGAAAGTTGGCGATAAACCTAATTGCAAAGACTTGGAAGCAGTCGGCCACGAAACTCAACCTCCCGCCCGTTTTACCGAAGCTTCCCTGGTCAAAATGCTGGAAAGCGAAGGTGTGGGCCGTCCGAGTACCTATGCGAGTATTATCGGCACTATAGTCGATCGAGGTTACGCCAAATTAATTACCAACGCCTTAATTCCGACATTCACCGCTTTCGCCGTCACAACTTTATTGGAAACGCATTTTCCCGATTTAGTAGACACCGGTTTTACTTCCAGAATGGAACAAACCCTCGATGAAATTGCCACCGGCGAAGCGAAATGGCTGCCGTATTTGGACAAGTTTTATCGAGGAGAAACCGGACTGCAAACCCAAGTCAAAGAACAGGAAAGTCAAATCGATGCCAAAGTTGCCCGAACTGTGATATTGGAGAATATTTCTGCTAAAGTGTGCATCGGTAAATACGGCGCTTATCTCGAAGCTGAAAGGGAAGAAGGGCCGATAAAAGCATCGATTCCTCAAGATTTGACTCCGGCAGATTTAGACCCGGAACAAGTCGAGTTTCTGTTAAAGCAAAAGACTGAAGGCCCGGAACAATTGGGACTCCACCCGGAAACTGGGGAACCGATTTATGTGTTGATTGGCAGTTATGGGCCCTACGTTCAGTTAGGAGAAATTACTGAAACTAACAAGAAACCGAAGCGGAGTTCTTTGCCGAAGGGGACTGACAAGGATAGCGTGACGTTAGAGATGGCTGTGAGCTTGCTGACTCTGCCGCGCCTGTTGGGGACTCACCCGGATACGGGGGCGAAGGTGCAGGCTGCTTTGGGGATGTACGGGCCTTATGTGGTGCATGACCAGGGTAAGGTTGGTAAGGATTATCGATCGATCAAGGTTCCTGATGATGTTTTGACTATAGGGCTCGATCGGGCATTGGAACTATTAGCGCAACCAAAAGCCGTTCGGGGTAGCAGCAAAACAGCCACACCGTTGAAGGAATTGGGCGCGCATCCAGAATCGGGAGAACTCCTCAATGTTTACGACGGTCGTTATGGGCCCTACGTCAAACACGGAGATATCAATGCTTCTTTGTCTAAGGATGAATCTGTAGAGAATTTCACCTTACAAAAAGCACTGGATTTGTTAGCAGCGAAGGAAGCAGCGGGCGGCGGAAAATCTAGCAAGTCGAAGAAGTCAACAAAGACAACTGCGGCGAAGTCGGAAACTGCTGCGAAGAAAACAACTACTGCGAAGAAAACCACTGTGGCGAAGTCGGAAACTGCTGCGAAGAAAACAACTGCGGCGAAGTCGGAAACGGCTGCGAAGAAAACAACTACTACTAAGAAGGCGGCGACTGCTACGGCGAGTAAGAAGAAAACAGAGTGAAATTAGTAAGGAGACGTTGAAATTAGTAAGGACACAGCAGTGCTGTGTCCCTACAAAACTCACGAATTAAGGAGACTTAACATGATTCTAAAGCTATATCAGGAAGTTGCTTTAACTCGTGACTTACCAGAATATCAACTCAGAGCTGGAGATATTGCCACATTGGTTGATTTTGTTCCTCATCCTAGTGGTGGTGAAGAAGGCTGTCTGTTGGAAGTATTTAATGCTGTTGGTGAGTCTCTTGCAGTTATAGCCGTCCCTATCTC
Organism: Cyanobacteria bacterium SOY_34_metabat_3; assembly: GCA_031399265.1. Classification (GTDB taxonomy): domain Bacteria; phylum Cyanobacteriota; class Cyanobacteriia; order Cyanobacteriales; family Microcoleaceae; genus Microcoleus. The sequence continues at coordinate 14,041 of JANNOR010000106.1, forward strand.
TACTGTAGAAGTTCTCCGCCCTGATGAAATCTTAACTGTTCGTTCTTTGGCAACAGTAGGTTAATATTGATTGACATCCAGGTTGTAGAAACCGTGGCATCGGAACATTTTGTTTTAATGATATAATCAAGACTATCCATGTAGTAATTGGAGTAATTGAATCACCATGATATCTGAACTTATGGTACAACCTTCTTACTGGATAGATAGCGAGATTTCGATGCAGAAAGTCAGAAATCTTTACTTATTCAAATTTACGGAAAACCTGCAAGCCAGATTAGAAGAACTAGCCGAGAGAAAAAAGGCTAATCTTTTAACTTCAGAAGAGGTTGTAGAATTAGCAAGCTTACTAGAACTAGATCGGATTTTCACCTTAATTAACGCTAAAGTTATAGCAGCCTCATGTCCGTAAACCGCGCTACTAGAAATTTAGTAAGAAGTAGAGCTAATTTTCTTTGTTAATATTGCCATTCAGCGGAAGAAAGTAGCTCTACT
>JANNOR010000114.1:0-12562 GCA_031399265.1 Cyanobacteria bacterium SOY_34_metabat_3
TTTCACAAACACATCAATCTCCTCATAGGTATTGTAAAAATACAAACTCGCCCGCGCCGTAGATGAAATATTCAAATAACGGTGCAAAGCTTGCGTGCAGTGATGCCCAGAACGAATTGCGATTCCCTCCTCATCCAACATCGTAGCCAAGTCTTGAGGGTGAATTTCTCCGGCTGTAAATGCCGCTAGCGCAGCCCTACCTTCGCCGTTGCTATCTGGCTGTGGCCCGTAGATTTTAATCTCTGGAATTTGCCGCAATTGTTGAAACAGATAGGCTGTCAATTCGGCTTCGCAAGCGTGAATCCGCTCCATGCCGATGTTATTAAGATAGTCGATTGCTGCACCAAGGGCGATCGCCTCTCCGATTGCAGGTGTGCCCGCCTCAAATTTGTGTGGCAAATCGGCATAAGTTGAATATTCTAGAAACACGTCAGCAATCATCTCGCCGCCGCCGAAAAACGGAGGCATTTCTCTCAATAAATCTAGCTTTCCATACAAAAAACCGATGCCAGTTGGAGCGCACATTTTGTGCCCGGAAGCAACCAGCCAATCGCAATCCATCGCCTGCACATCTATTACCATATGCGGCACGCTTTGGCAAGCATCAATTAAAACTTTTGCGCCGCAACTGTGGGCGATTTCGCAGATTTGTTGAACTGGATTGATGCAGCCCAAAGTATTAGAAATGTGAACTACAGACACCAACTTAGTTTTATCGGAAATTAGCGTTTTGAACTGCTCTAAATCAAACTCCTGAGTCTCAGTTAACTCGACAAACTTCAGCACCGCACCAGTTTTTTGAGCAATCATTTGCCAGGGAACAAGATTGCTGTGATGTTCCATTACTGACAGGATAATTTCATCTCCTGCTTGCAGGTTGTTCAAACCCCAAGAGTAAGCAACTAAATTTATTGCTTCGGTAGCATTGCGAGTGTAGACAATTTCTTGGCGGGAAGCCGCATTGATAAAAGCAGCAACTTTATCTCTAGCACCTTCGTAAGCATCTGTGGCTTTTCCACTGAGAGTGTGAGCACCGCGATGGACGTTGGAATTGTATTGTTCGTAGTAATCGCGCCAAGCATTGATGACAGCTAGGGGTTTTTGAGATGTCGCTGCATTGTCGAGATAAACTAGCGGTTTACCGTTGACTTTTTCCTTGAGAATTGGGAAGTCACCGCGAACTTTTGAGGCTAAGGTTTTTTCTTGAATAAGTGTCATATAGCAGAAGGAAGAAGGAAGAAGGAAGAAGGAAGAAGGAAGAAGGAAGAAAAGACTAAACTTGTAAGGTTCGTAGTAAGGACTTTAGTCCTCTTCTTTATAGCTTAGCAAAAAAGGAAGAAGAAAGAAGGAAGAAAAGACTAAACTTGTAAGGTTCGTAGTAAGGACTTTAGTCCTCTTCTTTATAGTTTAGCAAGAAAGGACTAAAGTCCTCACTACGAACCATTAGACTAAGATTGGATAGCCATGCAGGTAGAAAGCATTTTTGCTACTCCAACAATTGGCAATTTATCCAGAATCTCTGCTGCAAAAGCATCAATCAGCAAGTAGCGACTTCTCTCTAAATCCAAGCCGCGACTTTGCAAGTAAAAAAGCTCATCATCTTCTAATTGGCTGACAGTTGCACCGTGGGAACATTTCACGTTGTCGGCGACAATTTCTAACTGCGGTTTTGTGTCTACACGAGCTCTTGATGACAGCAGCAAATTCCGGCTCAATTGTCCCGCGTCTGTCAATTGTGCGGCTTTCGGAACGAAAACTTTGCCGTTAAATACAGCGCGGGCTTTGTTACCGATGATGCACTTGTGCAGTTGGCGACTTGTACCGTGGGGATGATTGAAACTAATCAAGCTGTGAGTGTCGGATAACTGTTCGCCAAAGGCTACGGTTAAGCCGTTGAGAGTTGTTTCAGTCGCTTCGCCGTGCTGAAACACTTCTAAATTGTGCCGCGATATTTTCCCGCCTAAGCTGATAGCATGACAAGTATAACGGCTGTTGCGGGATTGCGCGATCGAGCTTCTGCCAATATGAACAACGTTTGAACCTTCCCGCTGGAGTCGAACATGATTCACAGCAGCATTTTCGCCGACAACAACATCCGTTACAGCATTCGTAAATGCAGAGACATTGCCGATAGTTGCGTAATCCTCAACCAGGGTGACATTGCTTCCAGGCTCTGCTATAACCACACAGTGCGGCTGACACATGGTCGGAGATACCCCTGGTGCGGTCAGGAAGAGCAAATGAATCGGGGTATCAAGGGATATATTGGCCGGTACGAACACCACCGCAGAATCGACTAAACCCGCGATATTTAAAGCAGTAAACACCTCATTCGGCTGTTCGTGGTTGCTCAAAACATCAGCGATGCGCGCCTGATATTTTTCCGGTGTATTGGATAGATTACCTACATAAAAGTCCGGCAAATTTACCGCTGACAAATCTGGTGCATAAACACCATTCACGAATACCAATCTTAAAGGTAAATCGTCCTTGTTTTTCACAGGCATAGTAATATCAGACAGTTGAAGTGCTGACTGACTACCCTGTGGTACATTAAACTGAATTTGCAACAGCGACGACAAATCAGTGAACCGCCATTCCTCATCCCTCACAGTCGGAAAACTTGCAGACAGAACGTATTCAGCAGCCGTTTCACGCAAATCATCTAACCCAAAAGCCGAGTTTTTTGAATTAGCTTCACCCAACTTTTCGCACTGATTCACCAAACCAGCCAAAAACATTTCCCTAGTAGCAACCTGAGTATTAATCATCGCGCGCCAACTCCTGCTGCTTCTTCTTCCACAACCCAGTCATAACCGCGCTCTTCCAATTCCAGCGCCAACTCTTTCGGGCCAGTCAGGATAATTCTACCAGCTTCCATGACGTGAATGAAATCAGGAATGATGTAATTCAACAAGCGCTGATAGTGAGTAATCACCAACATACAATTTTCAGCAGTTGACAACTGATTTACACCGCCGGCGACAATCTTGAGAGCATCGATATCTAAGCCAGAATCAGTTTCGTCCAAAATAGCTAATTTAGGTTCTAATATAGCCATTTGCAAAATCTCATTCCGCTTTTTCTCACCGCCGGAAAAACCTTCATTGACGCTGCGATTCAAGAAAGAGTCATTCATCTTGACAATATCCAGCTTTTGTTCGACAAAATCTTGGAAATCAAAAGCATCCAATTCTTCCAAGCCGCGATGTTTTCGGTGAGCGTTGTAAGCCACGCGCAAGAAATCCAGATTGCTGACACCCGGAATTTCTAAAGGATATTGGAATGCTAGAAATACGCCAGCTAAAGAGCGTTCTTCTGGTGGTAATTCTAATAAATTTTGACCCAGGAATGTAACTTCTCCACCCGTTACGGTATAAGCGGGATGGCCGGCTAATATTTTGGATAAGGTGCTTTTCCCCGAACCGTTGGGGCCCATGATGGCGTGAATTTCACCTGATTTAATTTCCAGGTTCAAACCCTTGAGGATTTGGGTATCTTCGACATTCGCAGTTAAGTTACGGACGGATAGAATTACTTGACTATTTTCAACAATCATCTCTTTTTTTCCTTTGCCTCAATGCAGTTTACAGTTGTTTCTTGTTTCTAGGCTCTGCCGATTGGTGACTACTTAACGTAAAACCTAGCGTCTCTTTTGTTTGTATCGAAGTTTCGATCCCCCCTAACCCCCCTTCTTAAGGGGGGGACAAGAATCTTCTCAAAGTCCCCCTTATTAAGGAAGGATAATAGTGTTCTCAAAGTCCCCCTTCTTAAGGGGGATTTAGGGGGATCTAGACTCGAATAAAAGCGAAATTATTTATTGTTGGTCGTCAGAATTTGTCACCAATAGACTCAGCCTGGAAGGGTTTCTCGCCCGCCAAAATTATCCGACACTTCCTTCGAGTTTCAAACTCAATAGCTTATCAGCTTCCGCAGCAAATTCCATCGGTAACTGATTGAACACATCTTTGCAGAAACCGCTAATCATCATTGAAATCGCATTTTCTGCGGAAATTCCCCGCTGGGCAAAAAAGAACAATTGTTCTTCCCCAATTTTTGAAGTCGAAGCTTCGTGTTCCACTTTAGCAGTATGGTTCTGCACTTGAATATATGGGAAAGTATTCGCTTGCGCGTTATCTCCAATCAGCATCGAATCGCACTGAGAATAATTCCGAGCACCTTTAGCACTAGGCCCCATTTTTACTAAGCCGCGATAGCTGTTAGAAGAGTTTCCGGCCGAAATTCCCTTGGAAATAATTGTGCTGCGAGTGTTTTTGCCGACGTGGATCATTTTAGTTCCAGTGTCAGCTTGCTGTTTGTTGTTTGTCAGCGCTACTGAGTAGAATTCGCCTACGGAGTTGTCGCCGACTAATACGCAACTTGGATATTTCCAAGTAATGGCGGAACCTGTTTCTACTTGCGTCCAAGAAATCTTGGAATTGACTCCTTGACACAAGCCGCGCTTAGTCACAAAGTTGTAAATGCCGCCTTTACCATTAGCATCGCCGGCGTACCAGTTTTGCACTGTGGAATATTTGATATCGGCATTATCCATTGTTACCAATTCCACGACGGCGGCGTGCAGTTGGTTGGTGTCAAACATCGGCGCAGTGCAACCTTCTAGGTAAGACACAGAGCTGTTTTCTTCTGCGATAATTAGGGTGCGCTCGAACTGGCCGGAATCTTCGTTGTTGATGCGGAAATAGGTGGACAATTCCATCGGGCATTTTACGCCTTTGGGAATGAAAACGAAGGAACCGTCGGTGAATACGGCGGAGTTGAGGGCTGCGAAAAAGTTGTCGCCGACTGGTACGACAGTGCCAAGATATTTTTCGATTAGTTCGGGATAATCTTTGACAGCTTCTGTGATGGAACAGAAGATAACGCCGTCTTTGGCTAGTTTTTCTCTAAAGGTTGTGGCAATTGAAACGCTATCGAAAACGACATCGACGGCGACATTTCCCAGTCGTCTTTGTTCGGATAGGGGAATTCCCAATTTCTCGAAGGTTTCTAATAGTGCCGGATCAACTTCGTCCAAACTGTTGAGCTTTTTGGGCTTTTGTTTTGGCGCGGAATAGTAGATAATGTTTTGGTAGTCGATCGCGGGATAGTTGACATGAGGCCAAGTCGGCTCGGTCATGGTCAGCCACTTGCGGTATGCTTTGAGGCGGAATTGCAGCAGGAATTCCGGTTCGTTTTTCTTGGAGGAAATGAGCCGCACTACATCTTCGCTCAAGCCGCGGGGGATGGTGTCTGACTCGATGTCGGTGACGAAACCGTATTTGTAGGGCTGGTTGACTAGGGTTTGGGCTGTGGTAGAACTCATTATTTTGGGTGTTCAGTGTTCTAGATAATGCTCTCAAAGATGACAGACGGGACAATTACTGTCTGGGCTTGAGCGAGTTCTGCTGGACTGCTCGGTTGAGTTAAACAACAAATCTATTGCTTTACTATATTTTAAGCTACATTAACAATAGCGATCTTGTCAAAGTCAAATTAATATTTTTTTGTGATGATGCAGACTCAGCAGACTTCCACTAAACAAGATATCTTGCAGTTTTTGCTCAAGGGGGATAAAGCCACGGCTCTTGAGTTGGCGGAGTCTTTGGATATCAGCCCCCAGGCGATTCGCCGTCATTTGAAGGATTTGGAGGGGGACGGGCTGATTCTGTATCAGTCGGTGCAGGCTGGGATGGGGCGACCACAACACATTTATGAGCTTACCAGTCAGGGGCGCGATCGCTTCCCGAATCGTTATGGCGATTTTGCGATTTCTTTTCTGGATACGTTGGCTGAGACTGTTGGCCGCGAGCAGGTGATTTCTATCCTGCAAAAACAGTGGCAACGTAAGGCGATGGAGTACCGCAGGCTAATGGGTGCGGGTTCGCTGGAAGAGCGGGTGGCTAGGTTGATGGAGCTTCGCAGGGATGAGGGTTATATGGCTGAGTGGTATCCTGTAGAGTCTGTGGATGATGGGACGTGCGATCGCGATAAGGGCGATCGATTTGTGTTTATGGAACACAATTGTGCTATTTCTAATGTGGCGGAAACTTTTCCGAGTGTCTGTGGTAATGAGTTGGAGATGTTTGCGGCTGTGTTGCCGGATTGTACGATCGAGCGGACTCACTGGATTATTGATGGGGAACATCGCTGCGGTTATTTGATTGTTGCGAGGAAGGAAGTTCGGCAGCGGATTTTGTAACGGATTTAACGGATGTCGGTTCGGCAGCGGATTTGGTAGCGGATTTAACGGATGTCACGGATGGCGGATTGGCAGCGGATTTTGTAACGGATTTAACGGATGTCACGGATGTCACGGATTAGTAATAACAAATAACAAGTAACTAATAACAAGTAACTAATAACTATGGAACCATTAGCTGATTTTTTAAAGCCGGAAGAGTGTGCGGAAGTTGATATGGCGCTGTTGTCGTCGAAGGAGAAGTTTTCGGCGCGGTTGGCAATTTATGCTTTGAGGGTTTTGAAGCAAATTGCTGGGGAGACTGGTTTGGCGGTGGCTGATGTAAGCAATCAGCAGGTGATGGATTGGGTTAGGAATGATGAGAGTATTAAAGGGTCGATCGAACTTGATGCTAGTTTTGAAAACTTTTTTACGAATTTGGTGGTTGCGTCTTTGCGGCCTTTGAGGCAAATTGCGACAGAATCTGAGGGGGCGATCGAGCAATTAACAGTTAAGCAGGTTGTGGCGTGGTTTGTAAAGGATGGGAAGATTCGCAGAGAACAGGGTGTAAATGCGGCGTTTTTGGATTTGTAATCTGGCTGATGGGCGGGCAGGATGCCCACCCCACAAGAGAATTTACTCTTTGTGGAACAGGCCCGAAAGCCTGTTCTTGACAAAGGTGCAACATCCCCGCAAAAAAAGTTTCAGAAAGGGGTTGACAAACTTAGGGGAGTTTGGTAATGTAATGAAGTCGAGCGAAAGAGATGCAGCGCATCAAATTAAACGCAGACACAGGATTCAAAGTTTTCAAAGCTTTCCTGGTGCTTATGATGTAATGGAACCACTCCGATCCATCCCGAACTCGGTTGTTAAACGTTGCTATGGCGAAGATACTCGGCGGGTCACTGCCCGGTAAAATAGCTCGGTGCCAGGTTAATAATAAATTAAAGCTCTTTTCCCGCAACAACGGAAAAGAGCTTTAGTTTTTTGGGGACTTACAGATGTTTATAATATAACAAGTGCGTAAGTCCAGAACAAAATCTGGTGTAGTTTGGAAAACAAGGGTGAAATGCGTGTTATCAGCCGAAAAATCCTGCGAGATTTCTGTGAAAGCCATGCGGATTCCTGCGATGCACTTTATGACTGGTATAGAACCCATTTGAGATCTTTTTAACGATCGAGTAAAATCAACAATATCTAGATCAAATCAAACAGGTCAGGGCTGAAAATGGGTTATTCCAGCGATGTGAACGACAAAGAGTGGGAAATTATCGAGCCATTATTACCACGGAAGAAAAAAACTCGACCGCCAGTGTGGACAAAGCGACAAATCCTTGATGGCATACTTTATCAACTCAAGAACGGTTGTAATTGGTCTGACTTACCCAAGGATCTACCGCCCTATTCGACTGTTTTCTGGCATTACCAAAATTGGTGTGAAGACGGCACGTTCGATCAGATCCTGACAACATTGCATAGCAAGGTGCGCGAACAAGTCAAAAAAAACCACAGTGGACGACATTGATCATAGTTGACTCACAAGCGGTGAAAAACACTTGTAATGCTAGCGTTGAGTCGAAAGGTTTTTGTTTCTACAAATGCACTAATGGCATCAAAAGACATCTGGCAGTGGATATCCTAGGTTTTCCCTTCTTCACTCATTGCACCAAAGCTAACATATCTGATGACCAAGGGTTGATTGAAATGTTTGAGAAAAACATCGATTATTTCAAATCTAAACCGGCTTCGCTGCCCTTGACCACTATCTTACTAGATAACGGCTATCACCCTGAGAAACTGACGAAAGCCTTGGAGGAGATTTACCCAGAGATCATGACGAAGATTCAATTTGAACTATCTGCCAAGCCATCAAAAGCCGAGAAGGCTGCTAAAGGACAATCTGGATTTGTGCCTGTTGCCGCTAGATGGGTGATTGAGAGGTCAAACGCTTGGGTGGAAAGATGTAAAAGCTTGGTCAAAAACTTTGACCGTACACTGGCTCGTTCCAACGCCAAGCTCCAGCTTTGTTTTATTCGGCTGATGCTCAAACGACTAGCGATCACGTAAAAAGATCTCAAATGGGTTCTATAGAGTGTCAAGTAAAACGGAATGGCAGAACTTAATTGAGGTTCAGCAGATTTATCCAAAAGCTGAGTCAGTCGGAAATTTTACCGTATTTAATATTAAGGGAAATCGATATCGGCTGATTGTTGATTTGGTTTATGTTTCTCAAAAAATCTACATCAAATATGTTCTGACTCACGCTGAGTATGATAAGGATGAGTGGAAAAATGATCCGTACTTTTAATGCAAAATCTTATACAGATTTACTTGTTCGGTATCAACCAAAACCGATCGCAAATGAAGCAGAAAATGATGCCGCGATCGCTCTCGCGTGCGAACTGGAACACGGCCCAATGCGATCCCTGGAGGAAGAGCTGTTTCTGGAGCTTTTGATAACGCTGATTGAAAAATTTGAAGCTGAAAATTATCCAATTCCCGCAGGAAATGCTGCTTCAATGTTGCAACATTTAATGGATGCGAGAGATTTGGACAAATCCGATCTAATTCCTGTTTTGGGAACGGAAACGGAGGTTGAGAAAATTTTTGTTAGTGAAAGGGCGATCGAAATAGATGAAGCCAGGAAATTAGCCAATTTTTTCCAAGTTGATCTTAGTTTTTTTCTTTAAGGGCGATCGCCCTTAATTTTAGCAGTCAAGAGTGGGATTTACCGTTATTAAGAAAATAAGCGACTGCTGCATCCCCCAAACCCTTTGTAGCAATTGTACTAGCTCCCGCAGACAGCACGCTACCCCAACCAGGTATGAACTTCAAAGCGATATCAGCGATGCCTACCATTCCAGCATTTGCACCAGCAGCTACTCCCAAAGTTACCGCAAAATCTTTGACTGTTTGTTCCGAAAACTCCCGACCACTGAGCCAACCGATATACATCACCATAAAAGTTTGAATAGCTGCAACCACTGGTATTGCTGCACCAGGTATCGGGTTTGCGGAGACAACGGCACTCAATCCAGAACAGGCTACAACAACTGTATTAGCAGCAGTGAGTTGAAACTCTGTAAGGTGTGCCATTCGTGCGAAAGAGCTGCGTGTTTCTCTTGGCGTATATCTGATCATTGTTTCAACTAATTTAGTGATATTCCATCGCTCGTCCTCGTCAGGAAGTATCAAACCATTTTTGCCATCTTCATACTCAGCACATGCAACGGTTGGAACAACTTCTGTTATATGAAAACGCAACTTCTCCCGCTGTTGTAAATAACGATATAAATTGTTAACTTCTTCTTGAATATTGTGATTTTTTCTCTCGTTGTCTGTGGGTAAAGTAACCTTTCGAGGAGCTAATTCATCACACTTGGTTAAAACTCCTATCATGGGCAACTCACGTTTATACTTGTTCTTAATTTCCGTGAGAATCAATGTACAAATATCAATATCTTTTTGACTGCCACTATGAACTTCTGTCGCCTTGCAGATAAAAAGAACAACATCTGGACACTCTTTGTTTACAGCTTGCATGATGCTGTCAAATGGATCTTTTGCTGGATCGGCTTGTCTTGGATCTGCTGCTTCCTGTAAACCGCGTGTGTCGAGAATATGTAGTAAATCAACGCCGTCATGATGATAATCTTTCCATTCAGCCTTGCCTGTCTCTGGCTTTGTATCACTCACTTCTGCAACTCTTAACCCGCATATTGCATTAATTAAGGATGATTTACCAGCTCTAGATCGACCAATTACCATGATCCTTGGCGGTCGTAGTCCTTGCATAGCAGAACGTAAATTGTTCAGGTACTCTTTAAGTGGAAAATTGCTGGGGAGGCTATCGAGAATTTTGAGAATTTCCGTTAGTAAAGCTTCATTGCGGTTAACCGCCTTATTTGTCTCGTCAGAAACAGGCATATTCAAACTCCCAGTTTAGATAGTAATTAGGTGTGAAGCCTTGATAGCAATAATCAAGCGAAAATTCTGAATTTTATTTTATCAGGTTCGTCTTCAATTAGCAAGGCAAATATTGTATTTTCATTCATTATGACCATACCCGCTGAAGGTCATAGGCATCAGAAGCCGCATCATGACTAATCAAAGCAAGGGAATGATTTAACTTTATGAGGATTAGTTATGATTTTGAAATTATCGGCTGCATCTAAATTGTTAGACGGTGGAATTTAAGCCATATTTTAATAACATTGTTCCATAATCATTTAATTCATAAAAACTGCCTCCAGAACCAGGTTTACCCACATTCCCACCATCCATACCAGCCCAAGAAAGTAGTCCAGCACTTTTAAGACTCTCAGCAATATTCGGATTGCTCTGGATACCATCTGTAAAGCTAGTCAGGTAATTTAAGTCAGGCATATATACACGATCAACTATGAAGCATAATCGCACCATATCCTCATAGGATATATCTCCGAGGGTACAATGATTGATTAATCGTCCTAAAATTGATGGTTTTTCAATGCTGTCTGCACGGTCAATTAGCAGTAATAAATTTTCTGCAAATATACTCTTTTGCTGGGGATCTCGATCCATCCATTCAACGAATCTTTGACGTTCCTGAAGGGATTTATCGGGTAGCTCTTTCCAAAAGTTTATGATTTTCTTGATAAAGAGTTGCTGGCGGATTTCAACATAAGTTTGGTATGAATTATGAATGATGTTAACAAATGGAATATCACGCAATACACCTTCCTTTAAAATAGTGTCCAATCCCACTTCAGCAAAATCACGCACTGTGGAACCAAGGTGTTCACTGGCGATGGAATTGACCAACTCAATACTTATTTTTTGGTTCATTTGTTGTCTGTTGTTGAAATTGACCGTTCTACTAATAACATTTAAGTAATCTAATGCTGAGCATTTACATATTCCTTCATATCCTCAAGCGGTTCATCAAAATCATCAGACATCCAAATTTTATCTTTCCAAATTCCAAGTCCGCCTCGCTTTGTCGGCTTTTCTTGACTTAAGTTTTTAGCCTGCTGTTCAATCAAAAACTCAATGTAATGAAGCACTTCTGTCTGAAGAGACTCAGGGAGTTCTGCTAGTTTTTCTAAAATGACTGGCTGTATCATGGTTTCTATTCGCGATCGCCCATCTACTCCATTAAAGCACCAAAACCCAATGTCAGCAACAGAATATCCCATTATCTAGCCCAAAATCGCACTCACACCATCACTATCTTGCAACTTGCCTAAAATTACGCGATCGACTATCGTTCCTAATAGCAGGAATCACACAGAAAACATGACAGCAATATTGCCACCTTGGATAGTTTTAGACTCCCTATTGCACAACTGGCTACTAGAAGATATCGGTAGGGGCGATCGCACAACATCGGCCTTATTCCCCGCAGCCAGCATCCAGGGTAGCGCTAAATGGATTGTCAAAGAAGCTGGAGTCATAGCCGGATTGCCGATCGCCGATCGCACATTTAAACTTTTAGACAGCAGCCTCAGTTTCATCCCCCAAGTACCGGAAGGGAAACTGTGCGAAAAAGGAGAAGTAATTGCCGAGATTTCCGGCAATTTTGACGCGCTGCTAACCGGAGAAAGAGTAGCATTAAACTTAGCAATGCGTTTGAGCGGCATCGCTACTTTAACTAAGAAATATGTTGACAAAATTGCCGATTTGCCGGTGCAATTGGTGGATACCCGCAAGACAACACCGGGGTTGAGATTGTTGGAAAAATACGCGACTCAAGTCGGCGGTGCTTGCAATCATCGCATGGGATTAGATGATGCGGTGATGATTAAAGACAATCACATTGCGGCGGCTGGGGGAATTGCCGAGGCGATCGCCCTAATTCGCAATTCTATCCCCTATCCGCTGACAATCGAAGTTGAAACGGAAACTCTGGCTGAAGTGGAGACAGCTTTGCAGCACAAGGCGGATATTATCATGTTAGATAATATGTCCTTTGATTTGATGCGGCAGGCTGTGGCAATAATTCGCGAAAAGAGCGATCGGGTGAAAATTGAAGCTTCTGGGAATGTGACTTTGGAAACTATTCGGAGTGTGGCCGAAACCGGAGTTGACTATATTTCTACGAGTGCTCCGATTACGCGATCGACTTGGCTGGATTTGAGCATGAAAATTAATATTTAGTGGTTATTTTGCAACGCTCATTGGTGTCAACTTAAGGTCAAACGTAGTATCAGTATTCTCTCTGAGTCACAATATTCTAGATCCCCCCTAACCCCCCTTAACAAGCTATGCTTTATAAACATCTTTCTTAACAATAAAGTTGACAAAAATCAACATCTGTGCTTTTGAACGATCGGGCGATCGCCCAGGAATGAGGTTAAAATGATCAATCAATGGGTAAGACAAGAATTAGAAAAAACTCAA
>JANNOR010000115.1:0-96394 GCA_031399265.1 Cyanobacteria bacterium SOY_34_metabat_3
CAACCCAAATGAGCCAAAAACTGTTTGATGCAGCACCTGAACCCAAACAGTTGTACATAGTTCCTGATGGAGGTCACAATAATTCGGCACAAATCGGGGGTGCACAATATCTACTCAGAGTGAGGCAATTTTTAGATATGTCAAAGTAGATAAAAGCTCTTGGCGGTAACAGTTGATATCAGGTATGGTCGATCGACCATCATAAAACTGGTTTGTAGTGAAGACTTGGATTCCTCAGATTTTTGAAGAACTTGCATTCCTCACTACAAACCCTTAATTGCGAGTAATTTACGAGACATGACATCATATCAATTCCGGCTGCGCCGGAATGACAAGCGAGGACACGGCAGTGCCGTTTCCCTACTGTGATTTGTTGTAGGAAAATGGCACGTGTCGTTTCCCTACAATTATTAATCTGGCGATAGTTACATCTGTCGCCAGCGCTGATGATTATTTTGGGGTATGGACACGGCACTGCCGTATCCGACCTTGCTAAAAAGCTGTTTGCAAGTTGCTCAAAAGACCGATCAAAAATTCAGATCCGAACTGAAGTACAAAAAACGCAATCAGCGGCGAAAAGTCAATCCCTCCCAAGGGAGGAATAATCGATCGGAATAAATTCAGGTAAGGGTCTGTTAACTGACTCAAAATTGAAAAGGGAGGGTCGTACCAATTGATATTGGGGAACCAGCTTAACAGCACCCTAAAAATCATTAGGACTACATAGATTTGCAGAAACGTGGACAGCGTGGTTGCTAAAAGACCTATGGAATAACTCATATATTCTGGTTGAAGTTTGAGTAAAGTTTACAGATGCTTTAACTTTGAGTTTAGCATAGGTGGATAAGAGGTGAAGAGCGGGAGAGTCGCAGCATCCGACTGTTTACGGGAGGGATCTCCGGCCCACCCCACGAGAATTTCATCAAACTTGACTGCGCTCCGTCGAAGGGATCGAGAACTGTAAAATTTAGATGCGCCTGGGCTTAATCTAAAATCTTCAATCAATTTAGGAGTCAGGGGCGATCCTCTGCGAGGGCTTCGCCAACGAACCCTCGCTGTTATGAGCCGACGCATTCCCGTTTACGTCGCCCAGTTGCAGCCGCACGTCATCTATTGCCTGATTTAGCTGGGCAATTTTATCTTCTAAACTCAGTCTTGCTACTTCCATCCCTTCGGCTTCGAGGTGGCTTACTTTCCTCTGACGGAGCTTTCTGGTTTTTGCTTCATCAGGAGCGCTCAACAAACCTTCAGCAGCGCGCCGCGACAGCACCGCGCCCAAAACTGCGCCCACCAAGCCGCCAACTGCGGCTCCAGCAATAAATCCGCCTGTAAAACCCTCTCGATTGCTCATGACTTAACTCAACTGCGATATATTTCTGTGATTTTTTTTATTCTGACACTCCCCGACCTGATCGTATGTTACAAGAGTCTGGCGATCGCACTGCCAATGTGTCGATCGTGCAGTCACCACGCCAAATATCTTACCAAAATATTCCTCCCAGTTCGGGAAAGCCGACCATACAGCATCAGATATCGACTTACCTAATTTTCTGTTTCTGACCATATTCCGTGTAGCCGTCAGCACGACGAACTACCCAAACTCGTTTAATCTGACGACGGTATTTAATTGCGATCGACTCAGAGGAAACACACCGCTCTCTAAGTTACCAATTCCGGATCAACTTTGAGACTACCCATTGGGTACTCTTTTTTGTTTTTAGATTACAGCATAAGTGACCGAATCACTGAATACAACCGTTTATAAAAAAACTAAAAGCTTTTTATGGTATAGCTTTCAGGCTTGATTTCTTCCTTATTTTTGGCGGTGGGCTTAAGTGGCTAATTTAACTGTCTAACTGTCCTGGACGTTGGCTGTAAGTCAGGACAAAGTTGGTATATCAGGTGCAGTGTTAGATCGCAAAAAATTGCGCTCGCTGGTGCATCCCATTCTCAATTTGCAGATAGGTTCTTAATTGTATTGCGGTGATTATTTATCACCCGATGCAGTCCACACAAATTCATCATTTTTTTGGGAGAAATTAAGATGGCTATAATTTTAGGTACTCCGAAGGACGACTTACTAGAAGGCACCCTTAATAACGATACCATCCAAGGGTTGGCAGGCAATGACACTCTCTACGGTAAAGCCGGAGACGATGAGCTGGATGGTGGTTCTGGTGCAGATAAAATGTATGGTGGTAGCGGTAATGACAAGTACCTTGTCGATAATATTTCTGACGTAGTTACTGAGTATGCTGCCGAAGGTATCGATCTGGTAGAATCCACCGTCAGCTACACTTTAGGAGCGAACGTCGAAGACTTGCATTTGAAGGGAACTGCCGCTATTGATGCGACGGGAAATAACTCCCATAATGCTATTTTAGGTAATGATGCCAACAATTCTCTGTATGGTTTAGGCGATCGCGATTACTTATTTGGTGCAGGTGGTAACGACTTCCTAGATGGTGGTGATGGAGATGACCAAATCTATGGTGGTACGGGAGACGACATAATATATGGTCGTGCTGGTGCCGACGAAATGTATGGTGGTAGCGGTAATGACCTATACCTGGTTGAGAATGCTGCTGATTTAGTTACCGAGAAAGTTGCCGAAGGTACTGATACCGTAGTCACTGCCAATATCAGCTATACTTTGGGCGCAAACGTCGAAAACCTGACATTGAGTGATGCTGCCAATATTGACGGCACTGGTAACGAGTTGAATAATTATATACTCGGTAACGCCGGCAAGAACTTCCTCAAAGGTGAGAGTGGAGACGATCAAATCAATGGTAGAGGCGGCAATGATAACGTTTTTGGCGATGATGGGAATGATACGCTTCTAGGTGATAGTGGAAATGACCTCCTTAATGGCGGGAAAGGTAACGATATCCTCTACGGCAACGATGATAATGACCGACTTTTCGGTGGTGGTGGCAACGATATCCTCAATGGCGGTAATGGTAACGATATCTTAACTGGTGGTGGCGATATCGATGCTGCTGGCAATAACATTCTCTACGGTGGTGCAGGCACGGATGGATTCAGATTCTATTTTGCTCCAACAGGTATTGACACCATCAAAGACTTCCAAAAGAGTGAAGTTGACAAAATTGAAATTCATCGCAGTTTTGGTGCTACTTCCCTAAACCAATTCAGCTATAACGGCAATACTGGTGCTTTATCCTTCGGTGCTGTTCAGTTTGCAACTCTTGAGAATAAGCCTGCTGGTTTCTCGGTACAACAGGATATTGTTCTATTACCGTGAGGATAAATTGAGCTATATCTGAGTTGCATCGGAATGATAGAGGAGACGGCAGTGCCGTGTCCCTACCGAAAATAATATTGTAGGGAGACGGCACTGCCGTCTCCTAATTTCCGCTTCAAAATCAATTAAGAGAGTACCCAATGGGTACTCTTTTGTGTTTTCAGATTGCAGCACAAGTGACCGAATCGCTGAATATAACCGTTTGTAAAAAAAACTAAAAGCTTTTTCTGGCATACCTTTTAAGATTCATTTCTTGCTGTTTTTTAGAGCATAACTTAAGTGGCTAACTTAACTGTCTAACTGTCCTGGACGTTTGCTATCAGTCAGGACAAAGTTGATATATCAGGTACAGCGTTAGATTTTAACCAATTAGGAAATTAATTCTATGCTGCTTAAATATCTAGGTTCTTAACTTTTAGAACCAGAGAAAACAAGGAAACAAACTTCAAAATTCAGGAGAAACTCCGATGGCAAAGGGAAAACTTGTGATAGGTTCCGACTCACCAGATATTTTGGATGGTACTAGCGGGGCTGATACTATATATAGCTTAGCAGGCAACGACGAGATCCGTAGCTGGGCCGACAACGATAAGGTTTATGCAGGTTTTGGAAGTGATACCGTGTGGGGTGGCTTCGGCAATGACAGCCTCTTTGGTGATTACGATAATGACTACCTCTATGGTGAAGAAGGTGCAGATAAACTGTGGGGTGGTGATGGTAATGATTACCTCAACGGTAGCAATGGTTTATTCAATAGTACCGATGGTGCCGATGTACTCTATGGCGAGGGTGGCAACGACACCTTAGATGGTTGGACTGGTAATGACACCCTTGACGGTGGATATGACAACGACCTCTTGCTTGGCTCCTTCGGCAATGACTACCTCGACGGTGGTTATGGCAACGATAATCTTTCTGGTGAACCAGGAAATGACACTCTCTATGGTGGTGGTGGAGCAGATAATTTCATTTTTTACTCCACCCCCGCCTATGAAGGCATTGATTTAATCCAAGACTTTCGTTACTGGGAGGGTGATAAAGTGCAAATTTCTAGGAGTGGAATGGGAGCGAATTCACCTTATGATTTCCAATACAACAACAGCACTGGTGCGTTGTCGTTTAAGAATCAGCAGTTTGCCAAAATACCGGGTGGATTTCGTCCCGATACGGATATTGTCTTCGTTCCTTAAGACGGCTTGTCCTTGCTAGGACATTCGTGGACGCATTAGCTAAAAGAAACCGGGTTTGTTACCTAATCTATGGACTTCAACCAAGGATTTTGGTGAAAAAACCCGGTTTCTGAGACCTATAAATAGTCAGCTTGCAAATTTCCTTCGACTTTACCTATTGGTTTAACTACAAAAGTTGTAAGTATTTGACTTGCACTTATTGTTAAGCCAATTCTAGGTTCATTATTTCAATGACAACTTGTTATCAGGTAAGACATCATGGCTTTAC
Organism: Cyanobacteria bacterium SOY_34_metabat_3; assembly: GCA_031399265.1. Classification (GTDB taxonomy): domain Bacteria; phylum Cyanobacteriota; class Cyanobacteriia; order Cyanobacteriales; family Microcoleaceae; genus Microcoleus. The sequence goes on from JANNOR010000115.1 coordinate 4,727, forward strand.
AAACAGATCCATCGGAACCGCGTCGCTTAATTGGTGATAATACATCCGAAAACGTTTTTTTATCGATCGCAGATACCAATAATTTTCCTTTGGGAGTCTGGATGCTCGAAGGTGATGATACAGTCAACAGCTCAGCAGCTAACAATTTGGTTTATGGCAATGAAGGAGAAGATATTCTTAGAGGAAGTTTGGGTAACGATTCCTTATTCGGAGGCAGGGGGAAAGACTTACTAGGGGGAGAGGCTGGAAATGACTATCTCAGCGGAGGGCAAGATGCAGATTTGATTTATGGGTTTGGGGGAAACGATATTTTATTGGGCGGTAAAGGCAATGATTTCTTAGTTAGCGGTAATGGGTATGACACTCTTATGGGGGGTTTGGGGCGAGATATTTTATTTGGATTTGATGACAATATTTCTGGGTCTAAAATCGGCAGCAACTTGTATGTCTTGCAAGCAGAACCCGGAGTTACAGAGCTCAATAATGCGGATCTGATTAGCCTTTTCAGAGTTGGTTCCGATCGAATTGGATTAGTAGGGGGTTTGACTGCTAGCGATGTAGTTTTGGAAAACCTGACAAATGTGACAATTATATTGGGGTTTGACGGGCCACAAGTTTTAAAAGATCAAGGTCTGACAGGTTTGCTCAATCCTGGGCCTATTGTAACGACAGGAACTATCATCAAAGTTAAAAATTCCGGCAATATATTGGGTTTTGTTGATGGTGTAACTCCAGCCCAGGTTCAAGGCAATATTATCTCGGTTCAAGGATTCTAATTGCCAATAACAAGATGGTACTCTTGACCGGAAATAATCTCTTGGTCCGGTTGGATCGGTTGCGTCGTAATAATCGGGGCGAAGCATTAGGATACAAATTTAATTGAATTTATTTCAAAAATAATCGTCCGAATGCTTCTCCCCTACAACTGTCAACTGTCAACTAAGAAGGCGGGCACTCTTGGCACCGCCCCTACAAACTGTTAACTGTTAACTGTTTACGATCGCCCCCAAGACCTCCAACGTTGCTTTCTGAGCTGCCGTAATCCCCGTGACTCTGGTAATATTCATAGCTTCATAGGGGCGATCGGCTCTGAGAGTTTCCAAACATTCACCTGTGTTGATATCCCAAAGCTTGATCGTTTCGTCGGCGCTGCTACTGGCCAGAATGAAGTCGCGATTTTCTGAGAAATCCCCACCAACGGGACGCCAAGCAACTGACCAAACTTGACTTGTATGTCCCTCCAGAATCTTCAAGCATTCTCCCGTGGCAGAATCCCAAAGACGAATTGTTCGATCGTGCGAACAACTGGCAAGTATTTGACCATCTGGACTCCACGCCACGGTTCTTACCATATCGCTATGTCCCTGCAAACTTTTCAAACATTTCCCAGTGCTGACATCCCAAAGTCGAATGTCATAAGAGCCACTGACAAGGTTTTGACTATCTCCACTCCAGGCTACAGCTTCAACCCAGTAGTCATGTCCCTGCAAAACTTTTAAGCATTCACCAGTACAGGGATTCCACAGCCGAACAGTGCAGTCATCCGATCCGCTGGCGAGAGTAGTGCCATCCGGACTCCAAGCTAAACTCCAAATCCAATTGTGATGTCCCTGCAAAATTTTCAAACATTTTCCCCGCTCGATATCCCAGATCCGAATGGTCATGTCGCCAGACCCACTGGCCAGAAATTGGCTGTCGGGACTCCACGCAACAGCCCAAACCCAGGATGTATGTCCTTGCAGAGTGTTTAAACATTCGCCAGTGCTGGGATTCCAGAGCCGAACTGTCCAGTCATCCGATCCACTGGCAAGGGTTTTGCCATCCGGACTCCAGGCTAAACCCCAAATCCAATTGCTGTGACCCTGCAACGTTTTCAAACACTGACCCGTGTCAGGATTCCACAACCGAACCAGACGATCGCTGCTGCTGCTGGCAAGAGTGATGCCACCGGGACTCCAGACCGTGGCAAATATAGAATTACTAGATCCCTGAAAGGTTTTTAGATTTCGGCAGTCACTCGATTGACTGCCGTACATCTCCCACAAACGCACGGTTTGGTCGTGGGAACTACTTGCAAGCATTTGACCATCTGCACTCCAAGCCAAAGCCCAGATCACGTTGCTATGCCCCTGTAAGGTTTTGAGGCAGCGATCGCTCACTGTATCCCAGATCGTGATGTTCTGGTCTACACCGCCACTGGCAAGCAGTTTGCTATCGGAACTCCAGGCGACTGAAAATATGCCTGAATGATTTCTTTGCAAGGTTTTAAGACATTCACCGCGCTCGGCATCCCAGATCTTCACGGTTTGATCTTCACTCCCTGTGGCGAGAAATTCTCCATTAGGACTCCAAGCAATCGACCAAATTCCACAACCATGTCCGGATAAGATTTTTAGGCACTCACCGCTTTGGATATCCCAGAGTCGAATGGTGCGATCCAAGGAAGCACTGGCCAGGATTTGACCATCTGGGCTCCAAGTAACAGACATCACCCAATTACTGTGACCGAGCCAAGTTTGAAAGCGTTCTTGGTTGCGAATATCCCATAGCAGAATTGCACAGTCGTCTCCAGCGCTAGCGAGGAGGTGTCCATTGGGCTGCCATGCTACTGTTCTGACGCTACCCTGATGTCCTTGCAAGATTCCCAAGCACATTCTCGTCTCAATATTCCATAGCCTGACGCTTCGATCTTCACTGCCACTTGCAAGTATGTGACCCTCTAGACTCAAGCTAACCGCCCAAACCCAACCCTGATGTCCTCTAAGCATCGCTCTAGGTTGCCCATCAGAAACTTGCCATAGGCACACCAGATTATTGCTATCTCCGGTTGCCAGCAGTTGACGATCGGGGCTGAAGGCAACTGTCAAAATACTGCCTAACGGTTGGGTAAACCGCGATTTTGATAGGTCAGAATGGGCGAAATTGACCCGATGGAGATTCACATCCTGAAGATCGGCCTGCCAAATACTGAGATAGGAAAAGTCGCGATCCCTGAGATCGACCTGGAGGTGGCGTAATAGATTGATCGTATTGCCACCAGCATATCCAATCTGATTGGGACACTCGGTTTGCAGGCGATATAGAATTTGATTTAGTTGATATACGATGTCTTTTTGAGAACCCAATTGACTCAGCAACCGGGCGATTAGTGGTGTCAGAATCACGCGAATTTGGCTGTCTCGAATATAGTCTTTGTCCTGTGCTTTGATTAAGGCATGGGTTTGCAATAGGGAAGAATTTGACAAGGGAGTCGGCGATGAGCGATCGGCAATTTCATCACAAATGCGATCGATCAGCGTCTGCGTGACATATTCCATCACCACAGGTTGTAATGTAAACTGACCTCCGTTAGTTTCAATCAACGATCGCCATTTCAAATTTTGCAGGGCTTCCATCAACTGCGTTTGGGATACCCCAGCATTCAAATCTTCTCGAAGTTCGGCAAAGGAAACCCATTCGCGATCGATCGCCAACCAGCACATTACTTGATTCTCTAAGATTGAAAGACGACTGCATTGTTGTTGAATCAAATCTGAAATATCACCAAATACAGTAACGTTTTGTGCTAGGAAAAGAGCAATATTGCCGCTGAACAAATCTCGAATGGTGGTGGCTACGATTTTTAATGCCAGGGGATTGCATCGATAGCGATCGCACAACTCCTGTTTGTGACTGTCCGATCCAGTTAATCCCGTCACCTTAATCAATGCTTCGGAGGCTTCTGGAGAACCGCCCAGGGACAAGCTCTGTACTGCCAAGTCGCCCGCTTCCAATTGAGCGAATTGATGGCATTTTTCCCGGCTGGTTAACACCAAACAGCTTTGATGGGGAGTCTCGGCCACCACTCGCAGCATTTCTCCGTAAGCTTCATAACCGGGACGATATTGTCCGCTCTGATCCCCAGATTGTGAAAGGCTTTCGGTATTGTCTATAACAATCAGACAGCGATGATTTCGCAGACACTGAATCAAGCTGCTAATTTCTGCTTTTGTATCCTGTTGTCCTGAGAGGAATGAGACTAATTCTGCTAACAAAACGGACGGCGGCGGGGCATTGCGGAGACTTCGCCAAATCACGTAGGTAAATTGGTTTTGTAGCTGTTGGGCCAGTTTGACAGATAAAGCCGTTTTGCCAATACCGCCAATCCCAAAAATACCTACCAACCGACAATTATCTTGTAGAATCCATTGCGTGAGGGTGGTAAGTTCTGCGGTACGCCCGTAAAAGCGGGAAACATCTATGGCTTCTCCCCAATTTTGGGCGATCGACTTTACGGGTTCTCGTTGTGGGGCTTCGGGTTCTGGCTGAATATAGTCTTGTTCGGTTAGCGTTAGGTTAAAGGCGCTAAATAGATCCTCTAGGGTTTGGCGATCGACTGCTGCTTTGCAACTTCGCAGCCGTCCGATCGATCGAGCACTTAGCCCTGTCAAATTGCTTAATCCCTCTAAGGTGTAAGCAGAGCCGCCATTTTCAGCAATGGCTAATTGCTCTTGGGTATCCTGGAAACGCTGCAAACCCCAATCTGAAAGAATCACGCCTCGGCGCTTGCGCTTTTTCGGCAGTTTATTCATACCTTGATATTCCAACTCGAACTAAGTAGATGACGATTAATTTCTCTGCTCAAATCCCCGATTTGTTTTTTATTCAAAGTTTGTCATATCCTAAATCGAGATTCAACCCGTCATTTGCCGTAGTCAATTGTTAAGAAATAGATACAAAGCCAATATAAATAACGCTTATTCTCCTAGAAACCCGTGTTGAGCGCTCGCTGTACAAAAAAATGCAACACTTAACTCATAATGATTTTCAAAACTTTTCTGAATGCCTACAGGAACTCTACAAAACTTGTAGCTTTGAAGATTTCTCATCCCATATTCTGGCAATTATCTCGAAGGTTATTCCCGCAGTAGATTACACCTACACCACACTCTCCTTCGGAAACCACAAGGCTACCACGATCGACTATCAACCAGCCCCTGGGTTTGAGCCCCTTGATACAGCGAATTTTGAAAAAATTGCTCATCAACATTTTTATGAGAATCCTCTAGTTGGCAATTATCTACGAACTCGTGACCATCGAGCGCATAAGGTTTCCGACTTTTTAAATGAGCAGCAACTGCATCGTTTGGAAGGATTGTATGCAAAGCTGATGCAGCCCAGAGGAATCAGAGATTTGATTGCAGTTTCATTACCAATTTCTCTGTCAAATACCTCCGCTAGCAAGCTTTGCTTTGGACAAGATGATATTATTGCCATCACGCTGATGGGAGACGAGATTTTTACTGAGCGCGATCGCTTCTTATTCAACTTATTGCACCCTCATCTGTTGCAAGCACAGCAAAACATGAATCAGTTTGCCAATATACAACAAGACTGGTTGCAACAGCGCAATACTCTAGAGGCATTGGCAATTATTGCGATCGACGGAGATGGGCAAGTTCAATTCATGAGCAAACGAGCTTGCCAGTTGCTCAACCAGTATTTTCAAGACAAATGCTCAACACGATGCTTGCCAGAAAATTTACAGCGATGGGTGAAATACCAGTTGTCGCTTTTAAGACGAAGTGATGATATTCCTCCACCCCGTTTACCACTGAAATTAGAACAGGAAGGCAAACAATTAGTCGTGCGTTTTGTAACTGAGCAACCACGGGAACAATATCTATTGTTGCTTGAAGAACAGCAGTTTTTGACTTTATCACCTGGATCTTTGGAATTACTAAGATTAACTAAACGTGAAGCAGAAGTGTTATTTGAGGTGACGCAAGGTAAAACTAATCCGGAAATTGCCACTACACTAAGCATTAGCATCGGTACTGTCAGGAAGTATTTAGAACACATTTACTCAAAACTGCAAGTACAAACTCGTGCGGAAGCTGTAGTATGTGCTTTGAAACAGCTTGGGACAATTGGTTAGAAGCGGCAAATATCTAGGAACACTTAGCCCAGTCCGAGGAAAACATACCGATCTTTAAGTTGGCAATTTTGGGAGCAACTCAAAAGGCTATATATTTTTGTCACTCCCGCAGCATAACTGACCGAATTGCTGAGTATATCTCTTTGTATAAAATCTAAAAGCTTTATCGAGCAAAGCTTTTCAGCTTTATTCTCAGTTATTTTTAGAGCATCGCTTAACTGACCAACTTAAGTTGCAAACTGTCCTGGACGTTTTAGATCGGTCAGGATAACGTTGGTACATCAGATACAGCGTTAGATTTCAACAAATTAGGAAATTAAACTCATGCTGCTTAAGTATTGCGGTATTTCCTAATATTAATCAACCGATTTTGCGAGGATTTTGTTCGGTTTTCCTCTAATCTACAAGCTTTTTTTTGTAAAAATTTCAAGCTTAATTCTCGTTTTTTGAGAGCATCGCTTAACTGACCGACTTAACTGGCAAACTGTCCTGGACGTTTGAGAGCGTTCAGGACAACTTTGATATATCAGGTGCAGCGTTAGATTTCGACAAATCAGGAGATTAACCCCATGCTGCTTAAGTATTGCGGTATTTCCGATTGTGCTAGTTCGCATTCTACTGCAATTCAAAGCAGCAATATGTTGAGTGCGATCGCGCTCGCCCGATCGCAGCACCTGTTATCTGCACGAATTTCATTTATTTTTTAAGGAGTAATTGACATGATTACAACACCGAGAAAGGAAAATGCGCTCGTTAGTACCGATCCAACTCCGCAGACTGCTAAAAAACCTCGCCTAGAAGCAACTTGGGTTAATGAAAATGGAAAACTGATCTGCAAATGGTTGTGTTGCGAAAACGAAGAGATGTAGTACGAAGAGAAGCTCACAACCGCTTTGCAGTTGAACAGCAGGTAGAATTCGGATTTCTGATTTTTGGCATTGTTATTTAATCAAACTCTCATTTTGATTACTTGGGTTTAATTACTCGATCGGTTGTCAGGATGAGCGAGAATGCCGACTTCTTGGTTGAAGCGGATCATCTCCAAAGATCGATCGCCATAAATATCTTCAATATGCTCTATGCAGCAGTCGATCGCAAAATCGTTCAACTCGGCCGGCTCAATGCCGTACATATCCTGAAACACCTCTGAATCTACACGACAAAAGCGCGGGCGATCGGCATAAATTCCGCATTCTCGCTTTTTTTTGTCAAAATTGATACACCAACCGTCATCTCCTACTAAGCTCAGGTAGAGCCCTAATTCGTCTTTAGATAAATACTCGTCTAGGTCAGGGCGTTCTGTTGGTTCTAGGTAACAACAAGCACCGCACTGCTTCACGCAACGCCAATTCGCCATAGTTCGTTCGATTTTAGGTTTTAGATTCGGAACACTTTCCGGGAACAGGCTTCAAGTCCCTGGTTCCCTGTCATATCAATTCTGGTTGCACTCAGACATGATATGAATGGAGGACACGGCAGTGCCGTTTCCCTACCCCGATTGATTGTAGGGACACGGCACTGCCGTGTCCTGATTGTGGGCAATATCAATTCCGATGCTACCAAGTTCGCTGTCACTGGGTGGTCGATCTTTCTTTAACTTTTGTTGAATTTTGTAAACTTCCTTAAAAAATAGGGTCGATCGCCCGTTAAGATCAGAAGCGGATTTTCTAATTCAACAATCTAGACTTAATCACTACAGGAGGACACATGGACTTTATAACCGATCTTTTTAGCGGTGCGAGCAATCTCAACTACCAACTCATTGTTCAGGTAGCTTTACTCGCAGCAGTCGTGCTTTCGGGCCCGATCGTAATTTTTCTGCTGGCAGCTAAAGGCGGCGATTTGTAATCATAGCACCTTGGGCGGCGATCGAGAGTTGGAAGTTGTGAATTTTAAATTATCCAAAATTCCTAACGCTCGATCGCCAATCTTCCCTAATTTTCCCTGCTGCACTCGCTTTGCGCTCAAATACCGAGGGCGTGTTTAGCAGTTTGAATCAAATTCTCGAAAAAAGGTAGAGATATATCAACTTCCCTAGCATCCTTGCGGGAGTTGCCTAACAAACCGATGTTTTGTCCGGGCGCAACAACCAAAACTTGCCCCTGAGAGTTGCGAATTCTCAATTCCTCGATCGAGCCTGCGGGAGATAGACTACAAGAATAAGCGCGATCGCAATAATCAAACTCAACTTTTCCAAACACCGGCGGCCTCGAACTAGCAGCACTTGCCGGCAACCGAACCCCCAACAACTCTAACTCAACCGATGTCTTGCCATTAAAACTATTTTCCCGCAATCGGTAAGCAATATCAACCCGCCGAGGCAAAGGAAAATATTCCCCCCAACGCCAAGCAATCCCCTTCACGCTAGCCGATACTTCTCCATCCTGAGTTGCAGTTAATTTAACATGACCTCCTTTACCAACAATTTTCTGTTCAGTTATACAAACATCAGCCGTCCAAAAGACAGGAGACTTATTTTCAATCCCACAAGGTTCCAAAGCATCAATTTGTCGGTAAAGGTCGAGATTAATATCCGCTAAATTAGCTCGCACATCTACTGAAACCAGAGGTTTTAGGTGTTCCGGCTGCAAACATTGATTGGCAAAAATTGACAACTGATTGCGAAATTGTTCAACATTCTGGCCAGGCATCGAAAAGCCACCAGCCGCTTTGTGTCCGCCAAATTTAGTTAATAAATCCGCGCAAAAATTCAGCCCGTCAAATACATTAAACTCAGGAATTCCCCTCGCCGAACCCCGCACAATTTTAGCAGGCGCTGAGGAGGATGAGGTTGTTGTAGGGGCGGTGCCCCCGTGCCCGCCCTCATCCTCCTCAAAAGTACCGATGAACACGGGTACGCCGTAGCGTTCCACCAACCGAGAAGCCACAATCCCAATCACCCCGTGGTGCCAACCTGGCTGTACCACAACTAAAACCCGTTCTTGCTGCAAATCGAGATCGCTTTTCTCGCACCAAGCGATGGCTTCCTGCTCGATTTCCTGGCATAACTCCTGCCTGCGCTGATTGATTTGTTCGCACTGGATCGCGTTTTTGAGTGCCAATTCGCGATCGTCCGTTGTCAGCAACTCTATCACAATTTGAGGATCGGCCAGCCGTCCCACAGCATTAATTCGAGGCCCCAGCCGAAAACCAATATCTTCAGGCTTTAACGAATTATTACTCTTATTTTGCGAGTTAAAAAGTGAAGGACTTTCCGCACTTGGCTGCTGCACTCCTGCTACCTGAATCAAAGCCTGAACGCCAGCTAATTGCGAATGAGGCAACAGCCGCAAACCCCGCTTTACCCAGCGGCGGTTAACTCCAGTCAAAGGCGCTAAATCCGCAATAGTTCCCAAAGTAAATAACTCCAGCAGCGGATTCACCAACCCGCCAACTTTCTGCATATCTTGAGCCAAACTAATCGCCAAAACGTAAGCAACACCTACCCCAGCCAAACCGCGATAAGGCGAAGATTCCGCAATTAATTTTGGGTTAAGAATTGCATCAGCCGGCGGCAGTTTTGGAGGCAAGTCGTGGTGGTCTGTAATAATAACTTTGACACCGAGTTCTCGGGCTCTCGCCACCGGGCCATAAGCTGCAATTCCGTTGTCAACCGTCAGAATGAGAGCGACACCTTCGGAGTGAAATTCTTCTACAATGCGATCGTTAATCCCGTAACCTTCCCGCATCCGACTGGGAATCGCATAATCCACATTCGCCCCCAGAACCCTGAAAGCTCGCAGCAACAAAGCCGTACTCGTCATTCCATCAGCATCGTAGTCGCCGCAAATCGCAATTTTTTGTCCTCCCGAAATCGCCTTCCGCAACAACTTGACACTCGCAGCCAAATCCGGAAACTCATCCATTGGCGCCGGCAAAACCAGAGATTCCGGTTCGATAAACCCTTGCACTTCTGTAACAGAATCGATGCCGCGATTAATCAGTACCTGCGCCAGCAAGGACGACAAACCAATTTCAGCGGCAAACTGTTCGGCTTGCTGCGGTTGAGGCGCATAAATTTGCCACCGTTGGTTCGGCAATCGGTGAGACTGAGGGGGAACAGATGTCGGTAGCTCTTGCACGGAAGCTGAGGTCTAAAGATACACGATCGATCTTACCGAATTAAGTGCATCAGTCAATCAATTTGAGATTTGAGATTTGAGATCCTAAAGATGAGTTTTTTGGGTAAAATCCAAAGGTTGTTTGTAGGAAAGCATTTTTCGCAAGCTCTCACCGGAGCCAAATAGGGATAAATCTGGTGGGGCGGTGTCTCATATCTGCCTGCATCAACCTGCAATCCTCTGTATCTAGGAGAGTCTATCTCAAACCTCAAATCGAATGCTTGGAGCCGAAAAACCAAGTGCAGCAGGATTTGTGCGACTCGGTAGGACGCTAATTTAATTTAATTCAATCAGGAGAATTGCATGAGTGTCGATCGACCGCCTTGGTTTAAAACTGCATTGCAGGTTCGGGGGTCTGTTATTCCCTCAATTTTGCCCCGCGTCTTTCTGTGCGGTTGCTTTGGAGTGTTTATTGCCCTGCTGCACTTCTTGAAACTGCCAGTTTCCTTGCCTATTTTATCGAGCATTGTACCCAGTATTGTTCTCGGTTTACTCTTAGTTTTTCGGACAAATACAGCCTACGAAAGATTTTGGGAAGGTCGAAAATTTTGGGGTACTTTAATCAACAACGTCCGCAATTTGGCGCGCCAAATTTGGGTAGCAATTGAGGAAAAAGACCCGCAGGATATCGAACTTAAAAAATCAGCCCTACGCCTGTTACCTGCCTTTGCAGTAGCGATGAAACTGCACTTGCGGCAAGAATTAGTAAATCCAGAACTGGAGCCGTTAATGTCCCCATCGCAGTACCAAAAGCTCAAATCGATGAACAATCCGCCCCTAGAAATTGCCTTTTGGATTGAGGATTATATGCACGCGCAGTACGATCGCAATTGCCTCGATGTCTATCAGCTAACTGCCATGAATGAGTTGCTCAATTCTATGATTGATGTATTAGGCGGCTGCGAGCGAATTTTGAAAACGCCTATCCCTTTGGCTTACGCGATTCACCTCAAACAGCTATTGTTGCTTTACTGTTTGGCACTGCCCTTTCAAATGGTGAACGATTTGAGTTGGGGAACCGGCCCTGTTGTGGCTTTAATTAGTTTTACTTTGTTCGGCATCGAAGAAATCGGCATTGAAATAGAAAATCCCTTCGGGCACGATGCAAATGATTTGCCTTTGACCAATATTTGTGCTGCCATGCAGCGCAATATAGACGATTTAATTACTTTATCTCCTAGCGTTCACGATGTCGTTAAAGATAAATAGAGTTATGAGTCATGAGTCATTAATCATTAGTGAACTGTAGGGGCGGGCGATGCCCTGAGCCCTTCGGCTACGCTCAGGATAAACTCCGCCGAAGGGTTCACGAATAATCCTCACAGTGCAAACAAATTCAATAAACCCGCCCCGGCCCCACCAGAAAACTCTTTACTAACGTTAATTTCTAGCAATCAACCGCATTAATCCAGCTAATCCCAACAATAAAGGTGTCAGCCAATCTCCCCACCGCACGTACAAAGTCCGAGTTTTTCGCCTATAAATGGTAGCATCTCGGACTTCATAGGTATTAATTCCCGACTTCCACACCGTCTCGCCATGAGGATTTACAAACGCAGAATAGCCCGTATTAGTTGCGATAACCGCCCATCTATCTGTCTCAATGGCTCGCATCACATCGAGAGCATGATGTTGAGCCAGCATTGGCGGTTTGTAATGGGCATTGTTAGAAGCTGTGAGCATAAATTCGCCTCCATTTGCCGCCTGATATCGAAAAATTTCAGCAAAGGCAGAATCGTAACAAATTCCGACAATGGCGCGACCAAATGGCGTATCAAACAATTGTTTTGAGTTCCCTGGTACTAAATGAGCATCTAAGGGAGAAAGCCGATTAATAATCCCGCCCAAGATTTCATAAAAAGGGATATATTCGCCTAAAGGTACTAGCTTTCGTTTATCGTAGCGGCTGATAATCTCTCCTGTTTTGTCGATCGCCAATAAGCTATTAGTCGTGCTATCTCCTTCCTGTCCGAATCCTCCAACCCAAGCCAGAACACCACGTTCCAGAATCGCTTGGTAAAAGGAAAGAGTAGAACGCTGATACTCGTTTGTCCAGATAAAAGGCAAAGCCGTCTCTGGAAGTAACACAGCATCGACTTTCCTGTCTGCTAACTGTTGGTATCCAGCCGTGTAACCTTCCAAAGCACGCCGCCAACCCCCTGAGTCAAACTTGATCTCGTTAGGAATATTGCCTTGAATAATCCCAATTTTTAATGCTGTTCCCGCTTCTTGCACTAAAGGGCGATCGTACAAACTCCAGCCTGCAATATGCAAAACTAAACACAAACTTGCAGGTAAAATAAAAGCAATCCAATTCTTCCGACTTCCATCGGACTTCTTGCTTCTTCCTTCGATCCAAACTTCAGCAATTAAACCATTTACTGCTACAATTGCAGCGGTAACAGCGCTGGGCCCGGAGAGTTGTCCGAGGTGCAAGATTGCTAAATTGTGCGGGCTTTGTGTATAAGATAGAGATGTCCACCACAGCGAGCCTGTACTCCAAATACCTTCTAAGGCGCACCACAAAGCTGTACCAATTAAAACGCGAGTTAACGCTGAGAATTTAGAGCTACCCCCCCCAGCCCCCTCTTGTAAAGGGGGGGAGTTAAGAATGAGAATAGGATTTTTGCCTGGTAAAGTGAGGGAGTTGAGAATTATAAATAGCCATGCCCAAACGGTGACTAATGCGGCTCCCCAAAGAGTGATGAATGTCCAGCAAAAAAGTGCGATCGCCAAACTCGGCCACCAAGGAACTCCCAACCAAGTCATCGGGTGAATTCCCATAATCCAAGATGTAGCTAATCCGTGATAGCCTATTCCCCAGAGTGCAGGAAGAAGGAAGAAGGAAGAAGGAAGAAGGAAGAAGGAAGAAGGAAGAAATGTTTGTTTCTTTTGTGTTATTGGCCGTTCATAACTAATAACCAAAACCCAGAGGGGAACTAGGGCGACCCAAGCCAGCAGCCAAGCATTGACTGGTGCGGTTGTCAATCCCATTCCAATTCCGCTGAAAAAGGCGATCGCCCAAGCTAATATTTGAGATTTGTCAACCGCGAGTTTTTCAAATTTAAGCCTGTTAAATATCGCCACTTTGATAATTGCCAAAAATAATAATTCTTAATTAATATATCATATCCAATTCAGTAGCATCGGAATAATATAGAGGATACGACAGTGCCGTATCCCTACGCCTGATTAATTGTAGGGAAACGGCACTGCCGTGTCCTGATTTCGGTAATATTAATAATTCTGATGCTACCGGAATTGATATCAGATCGATCGCGAAGTGCGGCAACGAGCAGTCTGCGGGATTTAACCGAAGGAAATCTCTTAAATTATACTTCCCAAAACAAAAAGCGCCCTCCTTTGGAGAGAGCGCTTTTTGTTTATCTTAAGCTAAATTTAGCCGTTGATAGAAGGAGCAACCATTGCTACTGGGGTGACAGCACCGGCGGCCAAGTCGAGCGGGAAGTTGTGAGCGTTGCGCTCGTGCATAACTTCCATACCCAAGTTAGCGCGGTTGATGACATCAGCCCAAGTGTTGATGACGCGACCTTGAGAGTCGATAATCGATTGGTTGAAGTTAAAACCGTTGAGGTTGAAAGCCATCGTGGAAATACCCAAAGCGGTAAACCAGATGCCGACAACTGGCCACGCACCTAACAAGAAGTGTAAGGAACGGCTGTTGTTAAAACTTGCATATTGAAAGATTAACCGACCGAAGTAGCCGTGGGCTGCAACGATGTTGTAGGTTTCTTCTTCTTGACCGAATTTATAACCGTAGTTCATCGATTCAGTTTCGCTTGTCTCGCGAACCAAAGAAGATGTTACCAGAGAACCGTGCATTGCGGAGAACAAAGCACCGCCGAATACTCCAGCTACTCCCAACATATGGAAGGGGTGCATCAGGATGTTGTGCTCGGCTTGGAACACGATCATGAAGTTGAATGTGCCGCTGATACCCAGGGGCATTCCGTCAGAAAAGCTGCCTTGCCCGATCGGGTAAATCAAGAATACGGCGGTAGCAGATGCCACAGGTGCAGAGTAGGCTACGCAGATCCAAGGACGCATTCCTAGGCGGTAGCTCAGTTCCCACTGACGACCCATGTAACAAAAAATGCCAATTAGGAAGTGGAAAATCACGAGCTGGTAAGGGCCGCCGTTGTATAACCATTCGTCCAAGGAAGCTGCTTCCCAGATCGGATAAAAGTGAAGCCCGATCGCATTTGATGAAGGAACAACAGCACCAGTAATGATGTTGTTGCCGTACATCAAGGAACCAGCAACTGGTTCGCGGATGCCGTCGATGTCCACAGGAGGAGCAGCGACGAAGGCAATAATATAGCTGATGGTGGCGGTCAACAGAGTAGGAATCATCAGAGTCCCGAACCAACCCACATAAATGCGGTTGTCGGTGCTAGTTACCCACTCGCAGTAACGTTCCCAAACGTTGCTGCTCTCGCGACGCTGTACGGTTGTTGTCATGTTTTTATGATGGCTTAGTTAAATTTTCAATGTTCATTATGGGGATGCCCCACGCTTCTATTAGTAACACTATTAACTAAAGTTTGCCAAGACCTGAGTGCTGACATTTTTAACCTTTTACAAACATTTACAAAAGCCTGATTATTAGTAAATATTTGTAGTCATTTATCAAGTAATTTTACGGGAAAAATAGGGTTAAATATAGCGAACACAAAAGCTGAATCTATTGTCTGTAGGTTTGTTCAGCAGTTCGATTAAATTGTTGTTGTTCAGGTCGATCGCCTTTCTATTTAAATATCTCTTCATTCGGCCTTGAAGAGATTATTTTTAATATTTATTTACATATCGTCGATGGATTCGGCGAACGTAATTTATTATCGGTAGAATACTGTAAACTGGGCTTCTAGTGCGATCGGGCTGCATTCTCCACAAGAGCGATCGACTGGGTTTGCGGGCGAAAAGTAAACCCGGTTTCTGAATCGCTTGGCAATAGAAATAAACCGGGTTTCTGAGGATGAGTCCGTAAGTTCTGCGTAAAAATTTGCCTTTAGCCGGGGGGCCAGTTCATGTGGCGACCGCCGAGAATGTGAAGGTGCAAGTGGTCTACAGTTTGGCCGCCGTCGCTGCCGCTATTAATGACGACGCGATAGCCGTTGCTGAGTCCGAGTTGTTCTGCTACCCGCTTGACAGTCAGCAGCAGGTGTCCCATGAGAGCCTGGTCTCCCGACTCAGCATCGGCTAATTTGGGGATAGGCTGTTTGGGAATGACCAGGATGTGGACGGGCGCTTGCGGGTGGATATCTCTGAACGCCAGGGCCAAGTCGTCCTCATAAACGATGTCTGCCGCAATCTCTTTGCGGATGATTTTACTGAAAAGCGTTTCTTGAGTTGTCATGGGTGTTAATGAAGTTCGGCAACGGATTCTGTAACGGATGTAACTGATGTAACGGATGTCGGGAAGAGGTAAGACCCAGCAGGAGAGAAGGAAGAGGAGGAAAGGAAGAGGCAAGCAAAAGTTTTTTCTTGCCTGTTCCGATATTCATTAGTCATTGTTAATCATAATAGATCGTGAATCAACCACAGGCAAATTAAGGATAAAAAATAATGCTTGCTAGGGTTTGGAGTGCATCGATAGTTGGAGTTGACGCGGTAAAGGTTGGTGTTGAGGCGGATGTGTCAGGGGGACTGCCGAAAATTGTGGTTGTCGGGCTACCTGATTCTGCGGTGCAAGAAGCTAAAGAAAGGGTTAGGGCGACGCTAAAAAATTCGGGATATGGTTTTCCGATGCGGAGTATTGTGATTAATTTGACTCCGGCGGATTTGCGGAAGGAAGGGCCGAGTTTCGATTTGCCGATCGCCATTGGCATCTTAGCAGCATCGGAACAGGTCAGCCCCGAACTTTTGGGAGATCATTTGTTTCTGGGGGAACTCTCCTTAGATGGGAGTTTGCGGGCTGTGGCTGGGGTTTTGCCGATCGCCGCTGCTGCTGCCAAAATGGGTATTTCAGGATTGATTGTACCCGCTGGTAACGCGCAAGAAGCGGCTTTAGTACACGGAATATCTGTCTATGGTTTTGAGAATATTTTTGCAGTTACTGATTTTTTAAACAATCCTAAAGCTTATTCGCCTGTAGAAGTAAACGGTCGAGAAGAGTTAAAAAAAACGCGGTTTCCGGGTTTAGATTTAAAGGATGTCAAGGGGCAAATTCACGCCCGCCGCGCTTTGGAAATAGCAGCGGCGGGGGGACACAATTTGATTTTTGTCGGGCCTCCAGGGAGCGGTAAGACTATGCTGGCGAGACGTTTGCCTGGTATTTTGCCGCCGCTGACTTTTGAGGAGGCTTTGGATGTAACTCAAATTCATTCGGTGGCAGGGTTGTTGAAGGATCGGGGCAGTTTGGTGGGCGATCGGCCTTTTCGCAGTCCTCACCATTCGGCATCCGGCCCTTCTCTGGTAGGTGGCGGCAGTTTTCCGCGTCCAGGGGAGATTTCTTTAGCACATCGCGGCATCCTTTTTCTGGATGAATTAACTGAGTTTAAAAGAGATGTTTTAGAGTTTTTGCGCCAACCGCTGGAAGATGGTTATGTGACGATTTCTCGGACTAGACAATCGGTGATGTTTCCGGCTCAATTTACTTTAGTTGCAAGTACGAATCCTTGCGCTTGCGGTTATTATGGCGATTCGATTCAACAGTGTACTTGTTCGCCGCAAAAGAGGGAGCAATATTGGGCAAAACTTTCGGGGCCTTTGATGGATCGGATTGATTTGCAAGTGGCGGTGAATCGTTTGAAACCGGAGGAGATTACGCGACAGCCGACTGGGGAGGAGTCGGAACCGGTGCGGGTGAGGGTGCAGCGGGCAAGGGCGATCGCAACTGCCCGTTTTAAGTCGGAAACTAGCTTGCGCTGTAACGCTGAGATGCAAAGCAGCCATATTAACCAATGGTGTCAGTTGGATGATGCTTCTCGGAATTTATTGGAGATGGCGATTCGGAAATTGGGGCTTTCGGCTAGGGCTAGCGATCGAATTTTGAAGGTTGCTAGAACTATAGCTGATTTGTCGGGGGATGAAAGCTTGAAAACCAATCATGTGGGGGAGGCGGTGCAGTATCGGACGATCGATCGGATGCAGTAGAAAAATACGAGTTAATCTAGTAATCAGTTAGAATCTACTGTATTAATAGAGTCCCTGCGTAACTTCTGTTCGTATAACAGAACATTACTGGCAAATTTTGGTGTGCCTGCTTTTTCACTCAAAAAAATCATTAATTCAGCAAAAGTCTTGGGGGGATTTTTGTATTTTTGAGACTGTTGCTGTAATAACTCAAGTATTGAGTCCGGGTAGTCGTCAAATAGATCGCTCAGAAACTCATCTGGCGACTGTGCTTTAATGTTCCAAGGAGCTAGATCGTTTTCTCTGAAATCCTTGATATTATTGGTAACGATGACATCAGCCTGAGCCGTAAAGGCTGCGGCAAGAACATGACGGTCTTTACGGTCATTTGTCATTGCTTCCTCTAGTCCGACAGGTACTTCAACCATTGCTTCAGGAAAAGCTAATTTGATTATCTCTTCAAGATTCTCTGCTTTCTTGTGCGAAAGTTTTCCTCCACTGATAAGGTTTCCTATTGCCTCATCTAAGATTTTTTGAGACCAATATGGTAAATATAAACCTTCGTCAGCACTGGAAAGCAGAGTATCCCGCAAATACATGGGGAACAGGACACAAGCATCAAGTACCACACTAAGTTTAGTCATATTAGAGATAAAATTAGTCCTATTCCTCGTACAAGCCAGCTTCCTCAGTCATCTCGATTAGCTGATCCAAGAGTTTGCGGCGTTTGACTTTCCGCTGTTCCTTATAAACCATTAAGTCTTGGAAAAGTATGCGACGATGCGAACCAACCTTGATATAGGGAATTTCTCCGTTTTCCAGTAATTTGACTAGAAATGGTCTCGATACATTCAGGATATCAGCAGCTTGCTGTGTTGTCAGTGCCCGATTGTGAGGCACTATTGAGATAACCTGACCTGATGCCATTGCGCGCACAACTTGACCGAGTAAACTGTAAACTGATTCGGGAATAACAATTTCTTCTCCGTTACTTGCCACTAATCTTAGTTGTGAAGATTCGAGGCTGAGAATCGGCTCTAATTGCGCTATTGCTTCGGTTTCTTGTTCTGGAATCAAAACTGACTCTGACGACTCTTTTTGCTTCAACATACCAAGTCTCTCTTTTGATGTGTTTTTGTCTGATTTATGGAGTCCTGGACGCACTCCGACTCCTCGAAACCGGGTTTTTTCCCGAATCTGCGGGCTGCAACGATGTATTTTCGTGAAATACCGCGTTTCTGGCTACCCGCGTGTAAGTCTCCGGCACATACTCGGTTGTTTTTTTCACGATAACACTTTTGGCCCCTTTAACCCTTTTAACCCCTTTAACCCTTTTAACCCTTTTAACCCCGATCGCCCTTTAACCCTCTTTAACCCGCTTTGACCCGATCGCCCGAAATTCCCCATCCCGACTCAAGACGGATGCCTCACAGATGTACAATAGGACGATCGCACTCTCCGACTCCAAGCGCGATCGAGCGCTACACTCTGCCCCAAATGGCTAACATCAGATAAAATCAAGTATAAAAACTATAAAATGGAAGCAATACAACTGTCTTCGTTCTCAAACGAAGAAGAACCAATTCCTGCCAAAAAGCAGAAGAAAGCAAAATTAGGGCGTTACGAACGCATCCAACGCGAACTAGAAGCAAATGACTGCGATCCGTACAAGATATTCATTGATGTTGAATCTCAGTCACTGCCAAAATCAGACTATACATTTGTCGATCTTTTTTGCGGTGCTGGCGGCATGACCCAAGGTTTATTGCAAGCAGGTTTTCGACCAGTAGCAAGCGTTGAAATTAATCCCATCGCCTCGGCAACTCATACAAAAAACTTTCCCGATTGCCATCACTTGTGCGACGATATAAAAAATTTAAATCCCCAAAAGTTCCTCGCTGAAACTGGTTCGCCAGAAGTTCATGTTGTTGTAGGCGGGCCGCCGTGTCAAGGCTTCTCAGTAGCAGGCAAACGCGACCCCAACGACCCTCGAAATCGTCTATTTAGAGAGTTTGTCCGCGTAGTCTCTGAAATACGTCCTTGGTATGTTGTCATGGAAAACGTACCAGGAATATTGACTATACAAAAAGGAGCTGTTAAGCAAGCCATTTGCGAGGCTTTTCAGGAAATTGGCTATCCCCATATGTCCGTTGCTGTTCTGGAATCCGCAACCTATGGAGTCCCGCAAATCCGCCCACGAGCTATTTTTATTGCCAATAGATTTGGGATACCAAACCCCTATCCGAAGCCGCAATTGTTGCCAGAACAATACAAAGCGATTGAGTCAGCAATTGATGATTTACCAGAGTATACTCCCATACCAGAAATTAACCACGAATGGACTCGTCATTCTGTTCAGTACATGGAAAGACTTGCTAAAGTTCTACCAGGCTGTTCTTTGTATGAAAGCTACGCCGATGCTTTCAAGCGACAGTATCCGGGCAAACCGAGTATGACTGTCAAAGAAAATCACGGTGGCACTCATATTCATCCTCATCTTAATCGTGTTATTTCTGCTCGTGAAATGGCTAGATTGCAAACTTTCCCGGATTCATTTATTTTTGAAGGTTCGATGAAAAAGGCAATGTGGCAAATCGGAAATGCCGTGCCGCCCCGTTTAGCAGAGTGTATCGGTTTTGCACTTATGCCATATTTGACTGATATTGCACTTAACAAACCTAGCTTAGTTACGATTAAATCTCCCGAACAGATTCAGCTAGTTTTTGATTGAGAGCATTTCGCCAAGTTTCAAAATCATACCAGCCACATCCTGTGCAGCCTTCCTCAGATTCAGCACCGCGTTGATGTATGGAAGGCCAGTCTTCGCCCTTTTCATACCAAAACTTGATTCCAAAAGGTGTGCCTCTTTTCCCTGTTTTGATGCAGCGTTCGCAGCTTCGAGATTTTAGAAGATTGTGATTCCCTGAATCATCTTTTTTGAGCAACTGAAACTTTTTCTTTATTTCAGATTCGCTCATAGATGCTAAGTGAGGTGGTTCATTATCTCCCCAGCGTTCCATCGGGAATCTATGGTCAATTACTAACTCATGGGCTGCTCGTTTTCTTTGTTCGATTACATCTGTATAAGCATAAACTTCGAGAATTCTTTTTACCAGAGAAGCGGGGATATTAGCAGCAGCATT
Organism: Cyanobacteria bacterium SOY_34_metabat_3; assembly: GCA_031399265.1. Taxonomy (GTDB): domain Bacteria; phylum Cyanobacteriota; class Cyanobacteriia; order Cyanobacteriales; family Microcoleaceae; genus Microcoleus. Next base: position 25,003 of record JANNOR010000115.1, read on the forward strand.
TGCTGATTTGATCTCTCCTGTCCACAAATCACCCAAGCGTGTTGCTTGACAAGTTGGACAGTACCTCTTTTCTGTTTGAATAACAAGACCCGGCCGCTTCCTTGTTCCGCGCTGCAATCCTTGAATCCCGCCGCCGCCAGCATATTGAGCTGATGCTATCTGTTTGCCTTCGCACTCTCGACAATGCCATTGTTGGTCTGATAAAAGACTTAAAACTCTGAATTGGGTTGAGTCTTGTTTTAATTGAGCTTTAATTGTAGTTGCTAAATCTTGATTGCTCACTCTATATTTTCCGCTTCTATTTCTAGATTGTCGAGAAGATTGGAAACTGTCAAACCTAAGCCGCTAGCTAGACTTGCAATTGCCGTGATAGAGGGATTTCGGACTCCACGTTCGACTCCAGATATGTAGGTGCGGTCTAAATTAGCCCGCAATCCGAGTTCTTCTTGCGAAATTCCCAATGCTGTCCTGTGTTGCCTTACGAGATGACCTAAAGCACGCAAAATCTTCTGTTTCGATCGACTCATCTGCCAATTGTCAGTCTCTGCGGACGATCGGTCTACGGACGATGTGTCACATATCGGGAAAGTTCGTGAAGCTTAGCTATCCCGAAGGGAATCGCCCCAAATTCCCCATCCCGACTCAAGACCGATACCACACAGATGTACGATGGTGCGATCGCACAGTTAAACTGAAACAGTATACGTTCCGATAAAATGAGACTATCGCCAACATTGAGGGGAATAAGATGACTTCTCAAACGATCGAACTTTTGGAAGATTTGCTAGGCAAGTTACAACACTTACTCCCGGAAAATCAGCAGCTTCTGTTAACTTTTGCAGAGTTTTTGCTGGAACGACAGATGCGATCGAGCCCCGAAAACACTTCAGTTGAAGCTGCACCCCCTCCTGTGCAAAAACGGGTTTTGGGCCTGCATCAAGGGATGGGCTGGATGAGTGAGGATTTTAACGAGCCACTTCCTGATGCGTTTTGGTTGGGTGAAGCATGAATATTTTGCTGGATACCCACGTCTTGATTTGGCTGGCGATTTCTCCCCAAAACTTATCGCAACAAGCGACGAATATTATCACCGATCCAACTCATACTTTGTTTACGAGCTTGGTTAGTATTTGGGAAATGCAAATTAAGCTTCAGCTTGGGAAGTTAAAACTGAACGTGTCCTTAACTGAATTGATAGAACGCCAGCAGCAAGTCAATGGATTGCAAATTTTGCCGATCGAGCTAGCTCATATTTTTGCATTAGACACATTGCCAAATGCTCATCGCGATCCATTCGATAGACTCTTAATTGCTCAAGCCGTTGTGACTGAAATGCCTATCTTAAGTATTGATGCTGTATTCGACAGCTACCTAGTACAAAGATTGTGGTAGAGCGATCGGTTGAATAGGCTTTAACTTATTAATCGGCGATCGGTAAAGAATATCGCATTCCGAATCAGAAACCGGGTTTTTACCAAATCTGCGGGCTACAACGTAGTATTTTCGTAAAAAACCCGGTTTCTGGACTGCCTGACTCTTGCATCCCCACACAGATGTACAATGGTTGGATCGCATTCCCCAACGACCACCGTGATTGACCGCTACACTCTGCCCGAAATGGGCAACATCTGGACTGAAACCGCCAAACTCAAAAGCTGGCTACAAGTAGAAATTGCTGTCTGCGAAGCTCAAGCCGAACTCGGCTACATCCCCGCCGCCGCAGTCGAAGAAATTAAAGCTAAGGCTAATTTTGACCCGAAACGAGTCCTCGAAATTGAAGAGGAAGTTCGCCATGACATGATCGCTTTCTTGACAAATGTCAACGAATATGTAGGCGATGCCGGCCGCTACATTCACCTCGGCTTAACCAGTTCCGATGTGCTCGATACTGCTTTGGCGCTGCAATTAGTCGCCAGCGTCAATATCTTGTTAGAACGTGTCGAAGATTTGAGCCAAGCTATTCGCTATCAGGCCCAACAACACCGCAATACTGTGATGGTTGGCCGATCGCACGGAATACACGCCGAACCCATCACCTTTGGCTTTAAACTAGCAGGATGGCTGGCTGAAGTCCTTCGCAACCGCGCCCGATTGGTGAATTTGCGATCGTCCATTGCCGTCGGCAAAATCTCCGGCGCAGTCGGAACCTATGCTAATATCGATCCGCGAATAGAAGCGATCGCCTGTCAAAACCTTGGACTCGAACCGGATTGTGCATCGACTCAAGTCATTTCGCGCGATCGACACGCCGAATACGTCCAAACCTTAGCACTGTTAGCCGCCTCGATCGAACGTTTTGCAGTCGAAATTCGCAACCTGCAACGCACCGATGTTCTCGAAGTCGAAGAGTTCTTTTCCAAAGGGCAAAAAGGCTCATCCGCCATGCCGCACAAACGCAACCCGATTCGATCGGAAAGACTCACAGGAATGGCAAGAATCGTCCGCGCCAACGCCGTCGCAGCCTTAGAAAATGTGGCGCTTTGGCACGAAAGAGATATTTCTCACAGTTCCGTAGAACGGATGATTTTGCCCGACAGTTCTACAGTAACTCACTTCATGTTAGTCGAAACCACAGACTTAGTAAAACACCTGCTAGTCTATCCCGAAAACATGAAGCGCAACATGAATCTTTACGGCGGAGTCATCTTCAGCCAGCGGGTGATGTTAGCTTTAGTAGAAAAAGGTACGAGTCGCGAAGACGCATATACAATTGTGCAATCTTGTGCTCACGAAGCTTGGAACAAATCTGAAGGCAATTTCTACAATTTGATTGCCAAGGACGATCGGGTTACTGCTAAGATGACGAGCAAGGAAATTGATGATTGTTTCGATCCGCAGTATCAATTGAGGCACTTAGATTTAGTGTATCAACGCTTGGGAATTTGAGGAGATTTTGAATTTTTCGACTTTGGATAGGGCAAACTTGCCCACCAAATTTCTCCACGATATTATACCAAATTCGGTTTTGATATCCCCTTTATTCTTCAGTCCGCGGAGGCGGACTTTGTATGTGTAGAAGCGATTTCAATCGCCGATTTATCGAGGGTAATCAACCCGGATTTGGTATTACCAATCCTCATGGGATAAGGACATAAATTGCATCTTCGCCAAGACAGGATCTAGTTCGGATGACTCTTCAGAATAGACTTGATTTAGTTTGCTCAAAATTCGATCGCGGTTGTGTCGCCGCACATAGGCCTGCAATGCTTTTGTATAAAGCTCATTGCGTGATAATCCTAACTGACTGGGTAATGCCTCGGCTTCTTCAAAAACTAAATCTGGAAGTGATATTGCAGTTTTCATAGTTTTTCCTGCTGTCACGGTAACATCATAATGTTGATTATACCACAGAAGAACGACCTCAATCTACTTTTTAATACTCACCACCAGAACAGCTATGAAATTTAATCGTTTTGCAAAATACCCGATCGCATTTATGATAATGTTGCTATGTGCGATCGGTCTACACCATCCAACATTTGTCCGTGCAGCGGAGCCGCCACAAGTGCAAATTACTCAACCCGAACCAACCCCAGAAGCGCCTGAAAGCATTTTCATGAGTCAACTTCCTAGTTGGGCGCGACTTGTTGATATCCGCACTGTGAATCGCAACATTCGTCTCGATATTCGCTACGCCACAGCTAACAATTTCTTGAAACGAAGACTTTACCCGATCGCGAAATGTGCTTTGAGAAGTTCTGTTGCTCAAAAATTAGCCCTAGTTCAAACTGATTTAGAAAAAATCGGATTGGGTTTGAAAGTTTACGATTGCTACAGGCCTTTCTCTGTGACTGAGCAAATGTGGGAAGTTTTGCCAAATCCGAATTATGTTGCTAATCCTGCTAGGGGCTCGCGGCACAATCGCGGTGCTGCTATTGACTTGACTTTGGTCGATCGCACTGGCAAAGAATTAGAAATGCCCACACCTTTTGATGACTTTACCACAAAAGCCCACAGAGATTACGCAGGAGGCAGCGCCCAATCTCGGAAAAATCGTCAAATTCTGGAAAATGCCATGAAAAAACAGGGATTTGTTGGTATCACCACAGAATGGTGGCACTTTGATTCAGAAGATTGGCAGAAATTCGCGATTCTTGATATTCCGCTTGGTGCGATTCCTTAATTATACTATTTATTAAAAGGTAGGGACACGGCACTGCCGTGTCCCTACAGATGTCAGGAAAATTATCGCAGCTTGACCGAAAATTCATATTCAAATCCTCGGAAATTTGAGTCTAGTTCAAATGTGTAATTGCCAGTAACGGGCATTTTTCCAGTCCACTCATTTTCATTCCCTGTGTATTTATCTCCAATCAAAGATTTGCCATTCTGAGTCAGAATTAGTGGAAAAACACCTTTCCGATTCTTAACAGTCATTGTTTGATTTTTAGCAGCGCGAATTCTGTAAGAGTGACTGCCACCTCCGATAATTCGACCTTTGACGATCGCCTCATCTCCCCCTGGCAAGAAATTAATCTCTTGTGTGACTTTGGCACAACTGCTTTCGGTGCGATTTTTGGCAATCCAACCGGCAACCGGATCGGTAATTCGCAACCAGCCGTTTTCTTCTTGAGCGATCGTCACAAAGCTATTATTTTTAAGTTTTCCTACTATTTTGCTGTCCGCTACTCGCGGGTGCGATCGCACATTCAGCGGTGGATTCGGATCGTTGACTACAGCTTGGACGATTCTACAGCCCGAATTTGGAGGGGTGACAACCACGGGCTCATTTTTTGACTTCGGCACTCCTGCAATTAGAGAAGCCTGAACTACAGGCGTTTTTGCTGGTTCTGGTGCAGATTCCTCAGACGCAGCGGGGGAGATTGTTGTTTGTATCGCTTCTGGTTGTTCCGATTCGCCATTATTTGTCGGTACCAGTGCGATCGGGCTTATGGAAGATGCTACCGATTCTGCAACCGGGGAATTGGGTGATTGGGGCGATCGCGATTGTATGGTTGCACTAGCCACTCCGACAGCCGTTGCTAGCCCTGCTAAGCCCACTACGATGATTTGAGTAGAAGTAAATGGCATAACTAACTCCTATGTATATATACTGATAATTGCCGTTGCCTAGTTGCTGTGGCTATTTAATTCATAGTGAAACTACTGAGTCTAAACTGGTTATTCAGGATTTTTTTCTGAAAATCTTCGTGAAGCGAAGCTATCCCGTAGGGAATCGGCAATTGCCGCAATAATTCAGTCCATATATACTGGACGCCTATAGTGATGGTACTCTTGCTGTAAGCCAGTTGCACGCAAGTCTGGTAAGGTAAGCATCCAGGGCGAGGTTGAACCGAGTAGATAAAATGTCAAGATTGATTCCTCTGAAATCACAACCGCCTCGCGATCTACTGCTTTTTCAGGTGCAGCGGGAAATCCAAGCAGCCCGATCGCAGTCTTTGCACGCTGCTGTGCGGGCTAACCTCAGCCAAGACTCGCCGCCTGCGGGCGTTAACCGCTGTTGGGATGTGGAAGTAAAAGCGGGGAACCGTCCGAGTTTTCGGCTTCCTCCCAAAGCCAGCACGGCTAAAGTGTTCGATCGCACCGGCGGCAAATTGGTGATTTTGGGAGCGGCGGGTTCCGGCAAAACCGCGACGCTGCTAGAATTGGCTCTGGTGTTAGTTTCCCGCGCCGAAAAAGATGCTAATTTCCCCATACCGGTGCTGTTTGAACTCGGTACGTGGAAAGAACAATCGGGGGCGATCGGCGATTGGTTAATTGCTCAGCTTCAGTACAAATACGGCATCTCTCCGGCGATCGGCAAAGAATGGCTGGCAGAACAAAAATTGCTGCCTCTTCTCGACGGTTTGGACGAAGTAGAAACCCACCGCCAAAATATCTGCATTCAAGCCATCAATCAATTTATTGAAAGCGAATTTAAACCCAAACATTTAGTAGCAAGCAGCAGTTTTGAAGTTTACAAAAACTGCACGACGAGATTTAAATTGCAAGCCGCAGTTTTGTTGAAACCTTTAACAGAAAATCAAATTCAAAATTACCTGCTAGAAGCCAGAAGCCGCGAACTTTGGTACAGTATAGAGAAGGAACCGGAGTTGTTGAAATTAGCAAAAGTTCCCTTGTTTTTGAGCATGATGGCTCTGGCTTACGAGGATATTCTAATCGAATCTTGGAAGCGTATAACTTCCCCAGAAGAACAGCGAAAATATCTGCTAACTGCCTATATTCGCCGCCAAATGACTGGGCAAGTGAAGCAGTATCCCAGAAATAAGGAACTGCGATCGGAACAAATTCGCCACTGGCTGGGATGGTTGGCGAGAAAGATGGAACAGCAAGGAACTCAAGAATTTTACCTCGATCGCATACCGTCTAGTTGGCTGCAAACGGCCGAGCAGCAGCGCAAGTATCAGTTTGGAGTTAAGCTAATTGGCGGGCTAATTTGGGTGATTTTGGGATTGATTGCCACCCTAGTCTCCGGGTCAATTTGGGGATTGGTTGCGGGTGCTGTTGTTGCGGTAATTAGTGCTTTATTGCCTGGAATTCCCGCGATTCAAAGTTTTGTATTGCGCCTCGTGCTGTGGTCTAGCGGCTGCATTCCTTGGGATTACAGGCGTTTTCTGGATGCTGCTGCCGATCGCCGACTACTCCAAAAAACAGGCGATCGGCGCTATCGATTTATCCACAATTTATTGCAAAAGCATTTTGCTGAAATATAAATGCAGTAGCTTGATAAAAACAAATATAATAGATTTAACTGTGAAGGAGAGCTAAATATTCTACAAGCAAAAGGAAACTCAAACTCAATGACTGTAAAATTCATTCTGAGTGAATACGTTGATCGAGCAATGACTGAAGCTATGTATGACAAACTTGAAGATCGCAGCTTTGTCGGCAAAATTCCTGTTTGTAAGGGAGTCATCGCCTTTGGCTCAACTTTAAAAGAGTGTCAAAATGAGTTGCGGTCGACTTTGGAAGACTGGATTTTGCTAGGGTTAAAATTGCAACATCGTTTGCCCGTCATTGACAATATAGATTTAAATCAGGAGCCTAGCCTTGAGGCGTTGGACACCTTGTAAGCGTCGAGAATTTATCCATAAATTACAAGAGCTAGGCTTAGCTGGCCCTTTTTCTGGAAGCAAGCACCAGTTTATGATTTATCATGAGTATCGCTTAACTATTCCCTCTAATGATGAGTATTCTGTCCCTCAGTTACGGATGATGATTCGAGAGGTTGAGGAGATTATAGATAGGTCAATTACTCTAGAACAATGGAATGGCTTGTGAACTACCACACACTAATCCTAATATAAAAAAGTCTATGGTATTTTTGCCATCTTAAATACCTGTTCTGTAGTATTCGTAGGGTGCGTCGCTACTAGATTGTCGCTTTTTCTTGAGGATTGTCGATCGCGACACACCCTACAGCTAAGGTTGGATGACTTAAATATTGATTGACATAAGACAAATTATATGCTGTGTCGCCAAAATCTCAAGTGTTAACTGTCAAATGTTCGATCGCATCCTCATCGACACCCGCAAAAGGTTAATATTCTAATCTAACCCTCCTGCAATCATTCACCTCCTATGGCAGAAACCTTATTGTTCAACGCCCTCCGCGAGGCGTTAGACGAAGAAATGGCCCGCGACTCCGCCGTATTCGTACTCGGCGAAGACGTAGGCCAATACGGCGGTTCCTACAAAGTCACCAAAGGCCTCTACGACAAATACGGCGAACTCAGAGTGCTCGACACCCCGATCGCCGAAAATAGCTTTACAGGCATGGCAGTAGGCGCAGCAATGACGGGATTACGCCCGATCATCGAAGGCATGAACATGGGCTTTTTGTTGCTGGCCTTCAACCAAATTTCTAACAACGCCGGAATGCTGCGCTACACATCCGGCGGCAACTTCAAAATGCCAATGGTAATTCGCGGCCCCGGCGGCGTGGGCAACCAACTCGGCGCCGAACACTCCCAGCGGTTAGAAGCCTATTTCCAAGCAGTACCAGGTTTGAAAATAGTCGCCTGTTCGACTCCCTACAACGCCAAAGGACTCTTAAAATCAGCCATCCGCGACGATAACCCCGTCCTGTTTTTCGAGCACGTTCTTCTTTATAACCTCAAAGAAAACTTGCCAGAAACAGAGTATTTAGTGCCACTGGATAAAGCTGAAATAGTACGATCGGGCAAAGATGTTACTATCTTGACCTATTCTCGAATGCGGTACCACGTATTGCAAGCCGTCCCCGCACTGGTAAAAGAAGGTTACGATCCAGAAGTCATCGACCTAATTTCTCTCAAACCCCTGGATATGGAGACGATCGGCGAATCGATTCGCAAAACCCACAAAGTAATTATTGTCGAAGAGTGCATGAAAACAGGAGGCATCGGTGCCGAACTAATTGCCTCAATTTGCGATCGATTTTTTGACGAACTCGATGCACCAGTTTTGCGGCTGTCTTCCCAAGATATTCCTACACCTTACAACGGCAATTTGGAAAAACTGACAATTGTCCAGCCCAACCAAATTGTCGAAGCTGTTCAAAAAATGGTAGCTTTGCGAGTATAAATAGTCATCAGTCATTAGTCATCAGTCATTAGTTATTAGTGTTTGGTTGTTCGCGAAGACTAACGATCTCTGTCACCAGGAAATAGATGCTAAAACATTGATGCACAGATTGATTATTTTTTCCACCTAGTTAATGACCCTTCGACTCCGCTCAGGGCACCGCAAATGACTAATGACTAATGACCAATGACTAATAACCAATAATTAAATATGCAAAAACAACGTTCAATATTAGCCCTAATTTTTGTTTTAATCGTAGCCGCCATTACTGTAATAGTAACAATTCCGACGCGGCTAGGATTAGACTTGCAAGGAGGATCGCAACTCACAATTCAGGTAAAAACTACCCCGACAATTCCCAAGATTGAGCCGGGAATGCTAGAAGCAGTGCGACGGATTGTCGAAAACCGAGTTAATGGTTTGGGCGTTTCCGAAGCATTAGTGCAAACAGTAGGAGAAGACCAAATTCTCGTACAGTTGCCGGGAGTAAATGACCCACAGCAAGCAGAACGAGTTTTGGGCGGCACCGCCAAGTTAGACTTTCGGGAACAACTGCCGGGAACTGAAGCCCAATTAGCCATTGAAAGGCAGTTGCAGCAGGAATTGGTGGCAAAACAAGCAGAATTGAAAATTACCCCGAACGAGGAAGCATTTAAAACAAATCAGGCTGCTTTGAAAAGAAGCAATGAGGCGATCGCCAAACTCTACAAAAGCAGCGGACTCGGTGGCGAAAACCTCAAAGACGCTCAAGCTCAACCCACTGGAAACGAATGGAATGTCGCACTCCGTTTCGACACTAAAGGAGGCGAATTATTTGGAGAACTTACTAAAAATTTAGCAGGAACCGGACGAACTCTTGGAGTCTTTCTAGATGAAAAAGTGATCAGTTCTCCTGTAGTTGGTGTGGAATTTGCCCAAACCGGAATTACTGGTGGTAATGCCGTAATTCAAGGTCGTTTTACAACACAAGAAGCTAATGATTTAGCTGTGCAATTGCGCGGTGGTGCTTTACCAGTGCCTGTCGAAATTATTGAGAACCGCACTATCGGTGCAAGCTTGGGACGAGACAGCATTCAAAGTAGTATTAATGCAGGCATCGGCGGCTTAGTTTTAGTCTTGATTTTCATGGTTGTCTACTATCGACTCCCCGGCGTAATTGCCAATATTGCTCTGTTAATTTATGCTCTGTTAACTTGGGCCTCTTTCGTGCTTTTGGGGGTGACATTAACGCTGCCGGGAATTGCTGGTTTTATCCTCAGCATCGGCATGGCTGTGGATGCTAACGTGCTGATTTTCGAGCGCACGCGGGAAGAGTTGCGGGCGGGGAAGACACTTTATCGATCGGTCGAATCGGGTTTTTACCGCGCTTTTTCCAGTATTTTAGATGGCAACGTCACCACAGTTATTGCTTGTATTGCACTGTTCTGGTTGGGCGCAGGTTTAGTTAAAGGCTTTGCTGTAACCCTGGGCTTGGGCGTAGTAGTGAGTATGTTTACTGCTGTTACTTGCAGCCGCACTCTACTTTTGGTAGTATTAGGCTTCCCAGCGCTGCGAAAACCACAGTGGTTTTGTCCCAATTTATCGAAAACAGTTAATAGTTAATAGGGAATGGGGAATGGGAAATGGGGAATCGGTAATCGATGCTAAAAATTAGTTTAAATAGCTAAAAATTAGTTGTAAATTAATTCCCAATTCCCAATTCCCAATTCCCAATTCCCAATTTCCAATTCCCAATTCCCGCTAATTTATGCAATTCAGTGTGATCAAACAGCGATCGATCTGGTGGAGTATTTCCGCCGCTATCATCCTCGCAGGTATAGTATCGATGGCGATTTCTTGGACTCGTCCCGACATCCGCGCGCCGCTGCGCCCGAGTTTGGACTTTATCGGCGGCACTCGGCTGCAATTTGAACTCGACTGCACGAAACCGGAAAATTGTAAACCGATCGATCTTGCTGCTGTCCGCGAAGTCCTCGACACCCAAGGTTTGGCCGGCAGCAGCATTCAAGTTATCGGCAAAGAACAGCGCGGTTTATCGCTGCGAACAAAAACTTTGGATGTCGAACAGCGCACTAAGCTGCAAGCAGCTTTGAGCGAGAAAATAGGCGCTTTTGCTCCTCAATCTATTCAAATTGATACGGTTGGGCCTACCCTCGGCAAACAGTTGTTTACTTCAGGTTTGCTGGCTTTGTTCCTTTCTTTTGCAGGCATTACTCTTTATCTAACATTCCGATTTCAGTTGGATTACGCCTTTTTTGCTTTTGTTGCTCTGTTTCACGACGTGTTGATTACTATTGGTGTTTTCTCGTTTTTGGGTTTAGTTCAAGGAGTGGAAGTTGACAGTTTATTTGTAGTCGCGCTCTTGACAATCATCGGTTTTTCTGTTAACGATACAGTGGTAATTTACGATCGCGTGCGAGAAATAATCAAGCTAAATCCGGGTATGTCGATCGACCAAATTATCGATGATGCTGTCATGCAGACCCTAGGAAGGTCAATTAACACGACCTTTGCTACTCTGCTGACGTTGGTTTCAATATTTTTGTTTGGCGGCGAAACCCTCAGATACTTTGCTTTAGCTTTGATTGTCGGCTTTATTGCCGGTGCGTATTCGAGTATCTTCATTGCGAGCACGCTGCTGGCTTGGTGGCGCAATCGCACAGGCAACTCCATCGCCGTTCCTGTAGAAGCCATCAACCAATCAGAGGAAGTTTAATTGACGGTTAACTGTTGACTCAGGACTAAGCAAAAAAAATGGTTTGATGCGCTACTTATAGTGGTAAGGTGCGCAGTGCGCACCCTACATACTAATGACTAATAACAAATGACTAATGACCAAAATTTGCAGATTGAAGTTCAAAGGCTTCACAAACTAACAGTTTACGCCCGCTCATTAACTGTTATATTAGTGTGGATTAGCGTCGGTTCTTTGAGTATTTGGGGTTTACGCAACGAAATCGCTCTGTGGTTAGAAAACTTCACTTGGGCGGCGGTACGCTACGGTTTATATTTTAATCGTTGGCCGACTTTCGGTTTAGTTTTGTGCTTGGCGATAACTTTAGTAGTATTCCCCTGGCAAAGTCGCAATATGCTAGAAGAATTGCCCCTGCGGGAAAAACAGGGTTTAGAAAAAAAAGTCCGCCACATTCGCCAACAGGGGCCAAGTCATCCTTTGTGGAAGTGGGTTTGCAAAAGTTCGCATTAGCCGGCGAGCTTGATTCTTTAGTCTCAACCGAGAGAGACAAAAGTTAAACTTTTAAGCAGTTTCAACCGCCGATTCCTTAACTTTTATTATTTCAACCCATCGATCTTCTTCCTTCTATCCTTTACATCCGTTACATCTGTTACATCCGTTACATCCGTTACAAAATCCGTTGCTAATCTTCCTTCTCTTCGATCACGCAAAGCGAGGCAAAATCTGGGCTAGGGAAGACTGTTGAAGTGGAATCTCGATCGCAAATTCCGTTCCTTTTCCCGGTTCCGAAAAGCACTTCAACTCGCCGCCGTGTTGGTTGACAACAATTTCATAGCTAATCGACAGTCCCAAACCGGTGCCTTTCCCGACTGGCTTAGTAGTAAAAAAAGGGTCAAACAACCGCTTCCGAACATCTTCTGTCATCCCCGGGCCGTTGTCATAAATCCTAATTATTACCTTTTCCCCCTCGATTAACTCCGTGCTAATCCGAATCGCCGAAATTGGGATTGTAGAGTTAGAATTTGAGGATTGAGTATTTGCAAGCGAATCTTTTAGCTCGCCTATTTGCGAGTTTTTATATTTTTTTTCATCGCTATTTTCGTGTTTGTTCCACTCAATAATAGCGTAAATGGCATTAACTAAAATATTCATAAATACCTGATTTAGCTGTCCGGGATAGCACTGCACCAGCGGCAAATCGCTGTATTCTTTGTGAATGGCGATCGCCTCTTGGCCGGGTTTCCCTTTAAGCTGGCTTTGCAAAAGCATAATCGTGTTGTTGATACCGTCGTGAATGTTGACCTGCTTCATTTGAGCTTCGTCTAACCTGCAAAAATTCCGCAGCGACAAAACAATATCGCGCACTCTTTCTGCACCTTGCTGCATGGAATTTAACACTTTCGGCAAGTCTTCCAGCAAATAATCGAGTTCAATCTTTTCTGATTCTGCTTCAATTTCTCTGATGGATTTGGGGCAGTGTTCCCGGTAGACTTCTAGCATCTGCATTAAACCTTGCGTGTACTCTTTTGCGTGGTGCAAATTGCTGTAGATAAAGCCGATCGGATTGTTAATTTCGTGAGCTACTCCTGCTACTAACTGCCCCAAAGAAGACATTTTCTCGGTTTGAATTAGTTGAGTTTGAGTGCGCTGAAGTTCCAGCAGAGCAAGTTCGAGCTGTTGGGCTTGATGCCTCAACTGTGCTTGGGATTCCCGCATCGCCACGGTTGCTAGCTCGTGAATCTGCAACTGAGAAAGCAGCAGTTGGTGTACGTCTAAAAGTTTGTAAGTTTCAGGTTCTACCTGCACTACAATTGGTTCGTGGATTAGTTCGGGCGATCGCTCTAAAGACTGCCGCACTGCCGTCATAATTGAGGTTTTGCGATCGAGAACCAATATATCAGTTTTAGTAAAGCGGTAGAGTATGAACAAAGGCTGTTGAGAAAATAACTCCAAGCTGTAGGGGCGGCTCATGTGTTCAAAAAAACGCCTGCGCGAAATCATCCCTGTAAACTTTCCTTGCTGAGTGATGATGATGCCGGGAAGTAAGGGATTTGCTTGAAAAGTTTTAGCAACTTGATCCCCCAGACACTCAGATTCTAGGAGCAAGTCGTAGAGGGTTAATTCCTCTAGAGTCGATCGCAAACCAAGCGGCGATTTCTGGGGACTCAACCTGTCAGGTTCATACACTGCTCCCTCCTTTGGTAATTGGCCGTTGCGGTTGGCTGCTGGAGTATTGCGTATTATTTCCACTGCATTTTCGACTCTTTTTATAGCTGGGCAATTAACTACAATCTGCTCGCTCAAATCGAGTTAGTGCAGCAGGATTTTTGATTGCCTTAAATCGTGCTGTTGTCACCCGAAACAATATTGCAGGTTAGATTTATCTAACAGCAGATGCCTCTTTGAAACCTGACTATTTACTAAATTTTATCTATCCAAGATTCTACTAATCCGAAGATAGCAGAAGGAACAAGTCCGATGGAAGTCGGAAGAACGAAGAAAATCGATGAGTCGAAGTAGTAATAGCAATGGTTTCAGCGATTAAGAATGCGATGCACGCTCGCCCTTCTACTTCACTCAGGATAAACTCCGTCGAAGTGTCCTAACCGTCTTGGCGCGCTTACTATATGACTGCATTTAATGTTTTGTGACATTAATTTGGTTCAGATCGATCGACATCCGCGATCGCGAGCCAGTACATTTGCTATTACCCCTTGCCTAAAATTATATGACAATCAGACAAGACTAGCGACAAATCGGGAGCCTCACGCCCCAAGAAAGAATTCTGACAAAATTAGTTTCGGGGAATTGGCAAAAAATGTCAATTGTTGGTTTTTTCGCACAAATGCCGATCGCTCTCAACACGTGGATTGTATTGCAGGTAGTCTCCGAGCCACTGACAGCCGACCGCGAGCAACTTGTCAAGTTCAGCAGCTTCTACTTTAGCAGCATCGAGACTCCAAAGCTTCACCGACGAATCTTTCCCGGCAGATACTAAAGTTGCGCGATCGGGACTAAAACTCACACTCCAGACATCCGCTTGATGCGCCCTAAAAGTTTGCAGCAAAGTGCCGTCAGGACGCCAAAGTCTCACCTTACCGTCAGTGCTGCCCCCTGCGAGCATTTTGCTGTCGGCGCTCCAACTAACACTGCCCAAACCTGCTGTAGAATCGTCTAGAGTTTTGAGCAACTTGCCCTGGGTGTTCCAAAGTTTCACCGTCCAATCGTGACTCGCTGAGGCTAGAGTCTCACCGTCTGGCGAGAAATTGCAGCCCCACACTTCGTCTGCGTGTCCCAAAAGAGTTTTCTCAAGTCGAAACTGTGTTTTGTGGCTGCGTTTCCAAAGCTTGACAGTTCGATCCTGACTCGTAGAAGCTAACAAATTGCCGTCGGGACTGAACCTGACTGATGTAACTGGTCTAGTGTGTCCTTGTAAAGTGTGCAGCAAAACCCCGCCTGCACTCCAAATTTTAATAGTTTTATCAGAACTAGCAGTAGCAATTAGTTCGGAATCTGGGCTAAAACTGACGCTCCAAACTAAATCTCGATGTCCTTTTAAAATTTGCACCAAAGTTCCGTCGCGCCGCCAAATCCTGACATTTTTATCAAAACTTGTAGAAGCAATTAACTGACTGTCTGGATTGAAAACAACCTCAGTAATTGACTCCTTGTGTCCGGCCAAACTCAAAATTAACTTGCCGTTCGGCCTGAAAACTTTCACAATAAAATCGTCACCCGCACTCACAATTAACTTGCCATCAGGGCTGAAATTAGCCGTGTGTGCGTTGGGGAAACGATTGCGTTCTTTGACTGCATTTAGCGTTTGGTGCAGTATATTTACGGTCTGTGTTTTTAGGGCTGGGGAAACTTCTATTTCTCGCAATTTTTTTCCCGCGCTGACTGCTGCGATCAAAGCTCCTAGCTCGTCGTAGCTTAGGGAAATATAGGCGGTGGAGTTGAGGGCTTCAATTTGGGTAATTATTGCTTGTTTTTTTTGATTCTGGGCACGAGTGGCAACTCGCTGTGCGTGCACTACGACGCTGGCAGAGATTGCGGAAATTGCAGCGAGTGCGAACAAACTAAACTGAACTGTTCCCTTGGCTTTTTGCTGAGCTTTAGTCAATACTAAATTTGCCTCTGCCAATATTTGCGAGGCAGCTTTTTCTAGTTCCAAAGCTCTTTGAACTTCTAAATTTTCGCGTTCTTGGCTAGCTGATAGGAATTGATAATCGCGATCGCCCAAACTTTTGTCGGCCGCCCAGGCTAACGCTTCTGCGAGAGATCTGCCTTGCAGCAAGCGGGAATTATCGGTATGGTTCGAGGCTTCCCAAGCGGCGATCGACTCGGAGTAAGGCAGGAGCTTTGCTAATTCTTGCTGTATCCATTCTCGGTTAAAAACAGAGGCGTAAATCGGGTTGTAAACTCTCAAGTTTCCTTGGTTTTTTACAATTAAGCCTGACAGTAACAGTTCCATTCTTTCCGAACTGCCTTCAGCTAAAGCAGCTTGAAAACTTAACTCTGCTGCTGGTTTTTCTGTTTGGTTCGGGATAGTAGCACCGGCTAAAATTTGTTGGTAAAGTCCCAGCAAACGGCCGGTGCGGTGCGGATTTCTCAGGAGGCGATCGCGAATTGTTTTGAGGTGTTCCGGTTCGTCTTGAAATTCCCAGTTTTCTACTGCACTCGACTGCACTAATTCGGCAATGAATAATCGACAGTTGGCTGCGCTATTGTACTCGCTGCTGGTTTGTGCTGCTAACTTCCGAGCAGTTAATTGGCAAATCTTGTGAGTGAGAAATGGCTGTCCTCCCGTCCATGCTAATATTTCTGGGAGAATTTCTGGGAAATTATCTATTTTTTGGGCCCAGCCTCGAGCTAAAGGTGCGGCTTCAGCAATATCGAATCCTTTGAGTTCAATGGCGCGGCCGATGTTAAACGGGGTTCTGGTTTTATCAGCGATTAAATCTTGAGGAGTTGCGACTCCAAATAAGGCAAAAGTCAGGCGGTTGTATTCGGGATTTTCGGCGCGTTTGTTGTAGCAGCCGCGCAGCATGGCAAAAAAGTCGTCGCTGGAGAAGTTTAGGGAGAGAATGCTGTCGATTTCGTCGATAAAAATCACGATATTGCGATCGCTCGAAGGAAGCAATACTTGTTCGATAAATTCGTTTAATCTGACGACTGGCGGCAAGTGTTCTCGATCGCGCCACCAATTCCTGACATTCATTTTAATTTTGAAGCTGTTGGCGAGAGTGGCTGTAAAGCCTGCATACCACTGCAAGGCAGTTATTTCGGCCGTGCCAATTCCTGTGATGTCTACCATCCCGCAGGCGGTGTTTTCTGCTTCCAAGCGGCGGGCTGTTTGCACCCGCAGACTCGATTTGCCCATTTGCCGCCCGGTGAGCACGTAGCAAAATTCGCCTGCTTTTAATGAGTTGTAAAGTTCGCGATCGGCTGCTCTGGTGACGTAGGTAGGAGCATTCGCCGGCAAACTGCCGCCAACTTGATATTCAAATTCTGTCGCTGGCAAATCGGACACGGGCAATAAAGGGGAAGCAGAAGGAAGTAATTTTATGTTACCTGACTTTTCCTCATCCTCAACTTCAATCTGAGGCAGTTGGTTTGACTGTGATAATATTTCGAGCGTAATCACTTCTGTTTCCCCTTAATTTTAGGCAATTCTCATTAGAAACTCTAAGATGTTGAGTGTAGGAATTTCGGGGCGTCGGATTTTGTTTGGCGATTCCCTACGGGATAGCTTCGCTTCACGCACTGAGCTAAATTCAAAGGACATTTGAGGAAAGTAAGCGACGGTTTCCATGTGCGGTTTTCCGAATTAGATGTGTTAACTCTATAAACGGCGGGGCGATCGCACTTTCAGTACGATGTCAGTATTTCAATCGGTACATCGGCTGAGTCTGAATACCTCACCCTGTGAAAATAGCTGTAATTCCTTGGCTGTCTCGATCGGAGGTTTTTGAAGGGTGCGGCGGTGCGAGGGGACGAGGCAGACAGTTAGCGTATTGGCACAAGGGGAGAGAGTTTCAGTATTGGACGCATGGGGGGCGAGAAACCGGGTTTATACGATTTTTTTCGTTGAGTTACCAGAAATCTTCGCAGAAACCCGGTTTCTGAGGCGATCGACGTATAGCCTTTCTCAAAAAAGTGAGGTATGCCCTATGCCCTATGCCCTATGCCCTATGCCCTATCCCCATGAGTACCTCATCTTTCTGAGAAAGGCTATATCTTCACTGTAAATGCCTTAATATCACCCAAAAGAATGATTTATCGATTAAAAGTTGCGTGTTATCTTTCAATATAATTCTATACAAAAATACTTTTACCTAATAAGGAGAACAAAAAATGGACAGACCTACAGATCGCCTGCAAGAACCAGTCGGGGCAAGAGAACTCGAATCAATACCTGTATCGGGAAAAGTTTCTGCCCAAAAAGTTACTGAGGTTAACTTTGAAACGACTCCTTTACAAACCCCTGCTTATACTCAGGAAAAAGTTAGCGTCGAGGAGTTGAAGATTAACGGCGACGATTTGGTCGCTAAAGTTAAAGAATTGATTCACGAAGGGAGTATCCGCCGCCTGATTATCAAAAATGAAGATGGACGGATATTAGTAGAAGTTCCTCTGACGGTGGGAGTAGTCGGCGGAGTCATCAGCGCGACTTTGTTTCCAGTGATTGCAGCAGTAGGGGCGATCGGTGCGTTAGTTGCTCACATGACGATCGTCATCGAAAGAACAGATTAAAAAACTGGCATTGCAATAATTAATGTTACCCACAGTCTATATCATTCCGGCTGTGCCGGAATGACAAGCGAGGACACTCAAGATGCCGTTTCCCTACCCCGATCAATTGTAGGGAAACGGCATCTTGAGTGTCCTCCGTCTATATCATTCCGATGAAGAGTGGATTTGATATGATATCAGGATTTAGGCAAAAAGTTTTATCGGCGAATTATAGGGTTAAGGTGCGCAGTGCGCACCCTACATAATTAGTAAATATATCCTAAGAAACAGTTTGGTGAGCTAACTTAACTTTCCCTAAAGCCGTCTTCCTGCTGTCAAAGAGTTTCATAACCCCGGAGGAAATGGTCTCGATTACATCGGGAGCGCAGTAAGACAGAAACTCTTCCGACGAAATATGACCTGCAAAAAACTCTTGAGCTTTCTTTAAAAAGTTTTCTGTTTCAGCAAAGCCGATAGATTTGATAATAAAGGTAGCTACGGGAGAGTTTTTAATATCATAGGGAGATTCTTGATTTCGTCCTATTGCTAACAAATCTAAAACCTCTTTTTCCAACTGAGTTTCTAAGGGGTAGGCGATTTGCCTGTTGGGCAAATAATCCTCCAAAACCGATGTTTTAAATCCGGGTACGCGCAATTCTCCCATCATAGTGGAAAGCGGTATGTCGCGGGCCAAACGGTAGGAAAGAGCTTCTAAAATGGCGATAGTAATTAGCTTGATACCCAGATAAAGTTTAGCAACTGCGATATTTTTGCGGGTTTGGGCAATCATATTAGCGTAGGTTGCATCGTCCGGCTCTTGCATAAACTGCTGGAAAACCAGTTCGGGTTTGAGGAAGTTCAAAAATCCTTCCATTTTTTGCAAAGACCTGCGATATCCACCCACAGTATAGGAATTGACGTTGCTCAATTCGTGGTTGGTTTCTGGCATCAAATTCCAGGTATTGTCTAAGAAATTAGAGGAATTTTCAGAGGCAAAATTCTCTACATCCCGATTGGCTAACCTGACAGAACGCTTGACAATTTCTGCGGTTTTGGCATCACTCCATCCAAAATTAAAATCGCGATTTACACTTACCAGCTGCTGGTGCAAAAGTTCGATCGCACTCAAACCATTAGGCGATACTGGACGAAAAGGAATAGTAGCCTCGATGCAGGTGGCGATTTCGGCGATCGCACTAGCCGGCAAAAAAGGTTCCAAAGATTTGCCAGCAATAACGGCACTCAAAAATTCGTTTTGGCCGGCAAACGGAGAGAGAATCTTACCGGGAGCAAACCCAAATACTGAGGCGACAAGCTGATACACGGCATCGTTGGGTAGTTCGGTTTCATCCCTAATCACCAACTGCGATCGCACTTCTTTGACAAAAGGACAAAGGGCGCTGCTAATATTGAAACTCACGCCCTGATCGACTTGCACGTATACAAGGTCGTGAAATAGCGCCGACAGCACTTCGATCGGATCGATCGACCCCCCGACCTCGAAAATGTGTTCCGACGTGTGAAAGTAGCGCCAAGGCCCTCTCATCGTTT
The DNA here is from genome assembly GCA_031399265.1 of Cyanobacteria bacterium SOY_34_metabat_3. Taxonomy (GTDB): domain Bacteria; phylum Cyanobacteriota; class Cyanobacteriia; order Cyanobacteriales; family Microcoleaceae; genus Microcoleus. The sequence goes on from JANNOR010000115.1 coordinate 44,510, forward strand.
GAATGATTAGCTCGGCTATCTGCTCCAGCTTCGCAATGTCTACTCGACCGCCCAATTGCTCGATCGAGCTTACCAAACAATCCAAACACCGTTTTTGTTCTCCGAAAAGCTCCATTTACGCACCTCCAGTGCATTCCCTGATTGTCTTGCGCGTTTATTGAATGGTATCAAAACGCGCTGCGATCGTGCCATCGCCCCTGACTCAAAAATTACAAATGTCAATAGTCCGATCGAGGGGTAAAAGACTGAGGGGAAGAGACCGAGAGAGGGAGAGGGCGAGAGCGGAAAATTAAAAATTTGCGGCGATTCCCGGAACTAGGACGCTCTGTATCATCTGTAACAGTAGATTTGAGTTGTCATACCATTAAAGATTCAAGAATGAAAGAATTGAAGCATAGGGAATGACTGATGACGATCGGGGTTGGGAGTACGGGCCGAAAGTTGCATTTTTTGGGAAACTGGTGTTAGTTAAGAACCCGAAGCTCCCTAAATCTCAAAAAAATCCGCTTTCTCAGATCAATCGGGGGTCGATCGGATCTTGGCCAAGCAGAAACCCGGTTTCTGGGCGCGGAGCGATCGATCTTCAGCTTTTAGACAGAGGTAAAAACTCGCCCGATCGCTGCACTATGAATTAGGAACTCAGCAATTTGGGAGACTAGGTGGCGTGAAATTCGTGTCCGATCCGCGAATAACGGTGAAAATTCGCAAGATGAATGAGCGGGTGCGGTGGCAAGAACAGCCGATCGCCGATCGGGGAATCGACCAAACTAAGATGGTTTTGGACGATCGAGTTCCAGACTCTCCAGAGTTTTCGTTTTTAGTCGCAGGCGACAGCGGCACGGGCAACCACCGCGGCCACAACCCGCAGCGGCAAGTTGCCGAACAGATGCTCTCTGAGCGGGAAACTTGCCGTTTCGCGCTCCACACGGGCGATGTAGTTTATCTGGTAGGTTCGAGCGAATATTACTTGCAAAATTTTATTCGCCCCTACCGAGAGTTTTTAGTCGGCGGCGAGGTGCCATCTCGGATTGCGTACGATCGGATGGTGTTTAACTTTCCGTTTTTGCCCGTACCGGGAAATCATGACTATTACGACTTGCCGCTTTTCTACGGCATTCTCTCGGCGACAGCTTTGCCGCTGCGCCGGCTGCTGGGTTCCAAGCTGGATCTCGATGTCGGCTGGCGCGGTTCCGATCGCGGAAATGCCTATGCCAAAGCCTTTCTGGACTACCTGCAAGCTCACAAGCTGCCGTCCGAGCTCGATCGCCACCTAGACGCCCACTACACCGCTCATAGCAGCACAGGCCGCTGCATCCGCTACCAACCCGGACGTTTTACCCGCTTACCCAACCGCTATTACACGTTCCGCAGCGGTGGAATTGACTTTTTTGCTCTCGACTCCAATACCTTCAACGAACCTTTGCCGCTCCCGAAAACCAGAGAGGGCGACCTTCAGCGCCAGATTTTGGAACTCGACAGGCAGAAGTTGGAGCAAGAAAAATTGGAAATGCTCGAAATGTCCGATCGGCTGAACCCCGAAATTCCCGAGGAAGCCGAACAGCTAGATGACTTGCGCGCCAAATTAGAGCAAGTTGACGAAATGCTGATGGATATTGACAAACAACTGTCGCCCGACAGAACAGCCTCCACGGACGTTGAACAGCTCGAATGGCTCAAACAAAGATTGATTGCATCTTGGGGCGATTCAGACGTGCGGGGGCGGGTAATTTACCTGCACCATCCCCCCTACGTAACCGAGGCGACAAAGTGGAATCAAGCTCAAACTTTGGCAGTTCGGCTGCGGTTGCGCGAGGTGCTCGACAAGGTGGCCGATGCAGTTGGGAAGGCGGCGCGGGGGCGTCCGCTAGTAGATTTGGTGCTGACGGGCCACGCCCACTGTTTGGAATACCTGCGGACAGGGGATACCGGACACGGCGACTCTGGGATTAATTGGATTGTCTGCGGGGGAAGCGGCCACAGCCTCCGCCGCCAGCGCCCGGAAGGGCCGGTGTTGCAGGAAGCATCGAGTCCCGAAGCTTATCGGTTGGCGCGGGAGGCTGGTTCCGAAACAGCCCTGCGGCGGGTAGCGGAATCTTTGCTATATGTCGGCCGCAGCGGCGAAGGTTCGCACAAACGCCGTCCTTATTCGTGTTTGCGGATTGATGTGCTTGACGGGACTCCGCCGAAATTTCGAGTTCGGCCTTTGGTTGTCGAACGGTTTGAGGGGAAATGGCAGGAAATCGCGATCGAACCTTTTGTGATTTAGCATCACTCATTCAATTTGATTGTGGGGTGGGCACGCGAGCCCGCCCGAACAGGCTTTCCGGCCTGTTCCACAAAATCAACCTCACTTAATTCAGGACAAAAATTCCATGATTGCTAACTTAACCGCCACTGGTTGGGAAATTATTTACCACCGCGCCCACGCTTTGCTCGCCGCCCAACTTGGCGGACAGTGGAAGCGCTCGAAATCTCCGCTTCGCCTCTACGAAACCATCGCCGCTATTTCCCACCACGACGATTTAGAGAAGGAGTGGGAAGAAGATATTTTGACTGAAGCGGGCGCGCCCTTAGATTTCAGCTTGGACGCGGAAACTTCTCTGCCGAAAATTACAACAATGGTGCAGAATTCCCTATATCGCGGGCGGTGGGTAGCAATGCTGATTTCTATGCACATGAGCTTTCTCAGTGAAGGAAAGCGGGGAGAGTCGAAGGAACTCGACGAGTTTCTGGACGAACAACTCGAAAATCAAAAAAAATGGCGCGAAGAGTTGAAAATTTCTAAGGAAGACGCAGAATCAGCTTATGCTTTTTTCCAGTGGTGCGATCGGCTATCATTAATTCTTTGCAGCCACGAGTTACCCGCCGGAGAAAGAGCTTTAGAAATTAGTGTTGGGCCTGACGGCAAGCGCTACGATATTGTGCAAGATAGCAACGAACTGGTGACAGTAACTCCTTGGCCTTTTGAAGACGATAAATTTACTGTGAATGTCGAAGCGTGCCATTTGGATAAAGTTAAGTTCGACAGCAACAAGGAAATCAAGGAAGCGCTGCACAAAGCTCCGCGCGAATTCTTAGAGTGGACTTTTGTCAAGTCTTAATTAAACCTTTGACAAATAGGTGAGGGTTGTTGTCGGAGTTTGCCGAACCTTGCATTTGTGTAAACTTAAGGTTAAAACCATGTCTAAATCAGGGTTGTAGTTGAGTCTCGATCACCCTGGCACCCCCCTTAATAAGGGGGGGACAATAACACTCAAAGTCCCCCTTATTAAGGGGGATTTAGGGGGATCGAGACTTCGATACCAACGAAAAGAATCGAGGGTTTCAGTTCAGCCATTACCTATTACCAACTATGAAACGTTCAGCTTGCCTAATTTTCAATCCCGTCGCCGGCAACAGCGACCCCGACCAAGACTTAGCTAGAATTCAGGAACTTTTAGAGCCTTTTATTGACTTAGACATTCGGCTGACAACGCGAGAAATAGACGCCGATCAACTCGCCAGCGAAGCAGTTGCGAGGGGAGTTGAGGCAATTATTGCTTCCGGGGGCGACGGCACATTATCAGCGGTAGCCGGGGCGATAGTGGGCACAAATATTCCTTTAGGAATTATTTCGCGGGGAACTGCGAATGCTTTTGCGAATGCTTTAGACATTCCCAATACAATTGATACAGCCTGCGAAACTATTTTGGGAGGGTTGACGCGGGTGGTGGATGCGGCGATTTGCAACGGTAAAATGCCGATGGTTTTGTTAGCTGGAGTGGGTTTTGAGGCGGAAACCGTCGAATTAGCCGATCGCGAAATGAAGAATCGCTGGGGAATGCTGGCTTACATTCTCTCGGGAATTAAACAGTTAAACAATTTAGAAAGGTTTGAAGCGGAAATCGAAACCGAAGATAAGATTATCAGCGTTACTGCTGTGGCGGTGACGGTAGCGAATGCAGCGCCGCCTACTTCCATTTTAGCTCAAGGCCCGGCCGGGATTATTTTTGATGACGGCTTGCTGGACGTGACGCTGGTTGCGCCTCAAAATAAAGCAGGGGCGATCGCAGCTTCTTATCACCTCTTGCAAACAGCTTTGAGCGGCAATGCTACGGATCGCGACGATATCGGTTATTTGCGCGCCAAAAAAGTAACAATTAGTGCCGATCCTCCTCAAAAAGTGGTTGTAGACGGAGAAATCGTCGGCATGACTCCGCTTTCTATCGAGTGCGTTCCGGGAGGTTTAACTATTTTTGTACCGCGAGTTGAAGAAGAGCCACTGGTGGAAAAACTCACCGGTTTAGCGGACATCGAAGTTACATTGAAGTAATCCATTCCGGCGGTTAGAAACCGCATCTACACAAACAAAGTCCGCCTTCGCGGACTGGGAGAAAGACCGCCCCTGCGGTCTTTTTTTTTACGCTTCTAAGATTTGGCGAATCCGACGTTCTAAAAGTTCGAGATCGAGTCCACCTTCATCGCGGCTGATGCGGCGCACAGTGACATTGACATTGTTCAAATCAGCAAGCAAATCTTGGAGTATTTCCTGTTGTTGGCGGGCTTGAGTAATTTCGCGCGGTTCTTGCACTAAATCGCGGACGATCGTATCTTCAGCCCGGGAAGCAACGATCGGGTCTACTTCGCCGTCTATATGGACGAAAGTGCGCCGTCCTGGGCCGCGTTCTGCTTCGATTGGGATAACTGCTGTCACTTTGTCCGATCGTACATATTTGCCAAATCCTAGGTGAACTAAGACGGAAGATTGTATTTTCATAGATAGCAAGATTTATTTGTTAGTTATCTATATTTTAGCTTTTGCATTATGATATAACAACTAATATTAGAGCTTTTTATACTACAATATATGTCGGATATTTCTCTGTTTTGGAGTTGTCAAGTTTAGAAAAAAATGCTAATGTTTGCTGTAATATTGAAACAGTATCATATCAACTTCGGTTGGATCGGATTTTTTTAACCACAGAGAGCGCAGAGAACACAGAGAGAGATCGGAGAGAGATGACTAATTCTGATATTAACAGATTTAATGTCATGTGCGTTAACATACAATTAGAGCAATTTGTGATTTTGAGATTTGAGCATTACTTCCACGGATAAACAGGAAATTCTAAATGATCCCAATTAGTCTCGATTTAGTTATCAGTCTCCTGACTGCCATTCCCTTCGGTACTCTCAAAGACAAGTTTCAGCGCAACGAAACAGTCATCAAATTATTAAAAAGATTTAACCTTGACCCCGATGCTCCGCCCGCAGATTTTAGCGGCGTTTACGTTTATACTTTAGTAGAATACGGCGCGGGAAAACCCAAACAGATTTTAGAATTGTTTCGCCAAAAAGAGATTGAATCAGCATTTCGCAAAGCTTTCGAGTCCGATAGCCCAGCCATTTTAATTAAAGCTGGTGAAGATTATCTCAACGAGTCTGCTTTGGGCAAAGAACTTCGAGATTTAGGGATTGACCCCAGGCGGGAGTTTATGGCATTTGCGGCCGTGTTTATGGAAGTTGCAAAGCGGACGCGATCGATCGGCGATGTGATGGTGGGAAATGCGATCACCAATGTGCAAAAACGCCTATCTCTGGTAATGGATCGCATCGAACGTCTTCCCACGCTGGAAGGAATTCGCACCGAGTTTGCGCGGTTGGAATCCGAAGATGTTCCCGCACTTCCGGCAGCCGCATCAACTAATATTCAAAAGTCTCAAGTCTTTATTTTATCACAACAAGTTCGCGGTTGGTTTGAAACCTTAAATTATCAGTTTGAAACCTATCAAATTTCGGAAGATAACTATTTTGAATGGATTATCGATGTTCCGGTGAGACGCAAAAAGTACGATCGCATTTTAGTGCGCGGAATAGCCGGAGAAGCCGGACTCAAGGACATCTTAGCCTTGCGCGAGTCGGTGGAAAAACAGCGCACCGATGAAGGCTGGTTAGTCACATCCCGCCGCATCAGTCGCGCTGCGCGGGATGAAGTAGATAAACCAGAAAATCGTAATTTAGCTTGCTACACTTTTGATGAATTGCTCGACCAAGATGCCGATTTTACCGCTTATCTCGATTGGCTGGAAACTGAAATTACTAACCGGAAAATTAATACTAAATACGTGCCTCTAGCTTGTACGAAAGACGAAATCGATCCAGATACTCACCGCAAAATAGGGGTGAGTCATTATGACGGTCGAGATGGCTGGATCGAAGGTTACATCGATTTGTGGTTAGATGACCCAGTAAAAGAACATATTTCAGTTTTAGGAGAATTTGGGACGGGGAAAACTTGGTTTGCGATGCACTATGCTTGGCTGGCGCTGCAACGCTACAAAGATGCTAAAAGTCGCGGTTTAGAACGTCCGCGTTTGCCGTTAGTAATTCCGCTGCGAGATTACGCTAAAGCAGTTAGTGTCGAATCGCTATTTTCCGAGTTTTTCTTTCGGAAACACGAGATTCCTTTGGCGGGTTATTCAGCCTTTGAACAACTGAATCGCATGGGTAAGTTTCTGTTGATTTTCGATGGTTTTGATGAAATGGCCGCTAAGTGCGATCGGCAAGAAACCATCAACAACTTCTGGGAACTAGCAAAAGCCGTGGTTCCCGGCGCAAAAGTCATCCTCACTTGCCGTACCGAACACTTTCCTGAAGGCAAGGAAGGACGGGCATTGTTCAATGCAGAACTGCAAGCATCAACCACCATTTTAACAGGCGAAACTCCCCAATTTGAAGTCTTAGAATTACAGAAATTTAACGACGAGCAAATTCGGCAAGCGCTGTCATTTCAAACAGAAGCTGCTACTGTCGAAAAAGTGATGAAAAACCCGCAACTCTTGGATTTAGCGCGTCGCCCGGTGATGACGGAGTTAATTTTGGAAGCATTGCCCGATATTGAAGCCGGAAAACCTGTGGATATGTCGCGGATTTATCTGTATGCGGTGCGACGGAAGATAGAGAGAGATATCAAAGCTGAACGCACTTTTACTTCTTTAGCAGATAAGCTTTACTTTTTGTGCGAGTTATCGTGGGAAATGCTGTCTACCGACCAAATGAGTCTGAATTATCGCGGTTTTCCCGATCGCATTCGCGGCCTGTTTGGTTCCATCGTCCAAGAGGAAAAAGACTTAGACCACTGGCATTATGACATGATGGGTCAAACAATGCTGATCCGCAATGCAGATGGAGATTATACTCCGGCGCACCGTTCGTTATTAGAGTTTTTTGTCGCTTATAAATTTGCAGCCGAATTGGGAGTTTTGGCGGCAGATTTTACCGAATTAGTTGCGCCGGAACAGTCTTGTGTAAATCCTAATACTGAGGCTCAATTATACACTTGGTCTAATTATTGTCAGCTTCAGGCCCAGAAGAGAAATAAGCAGGAACTTATTGCGCCTTTGCAGGGATTTGCTGCGGAAGATTTAGGGCAACTCCGTCAGAGTTTCGGACAAGCGCCGCTGACGAAAGCGGTGATGGATTTGTTGTTACCAATGGTTTCGGAAACCGGGGTTTTGCCCCTTCTGGAAATTCTGGAAGCAACGCGAGGTAAAACTGAAAGTGAGGTGGGTTATGTCGGAGGAAATACGGCGACGTTGTTGGTAAAAAAGGACAAGACTGCTTTAGAAGGTAAAGACCTCTCTAGTGCAGTTATTTTAGGTGCTGATTTTACAAATGCGACGCTGCGCCACGTCAATTTTACTGAAGCGAATTTAGCTAACTCTGATTTTACTAAAATCTGTGGCAGTGTTCGATCGGTCATATTTAGTCCTGATGGCAAACTGTTAGCTATAGGTGATACTGATGCCGTAGTTCGATTGTGGGAAGCTAGCACTGGAAGAGAAATATTGACCTGTAAAGGACATACCAACGTGGTGGAGTCAGTCGCCTTCAGTCCTGATGGTGAGATACTTGCTAGCGGGAGTTATGACCAAATAATCAAGTTATGGGATGTCAAGACTGGTGAATGTTTAAAAGTTTTGCAGGGACATACCGGATCAGTAATGTCAATCACCTTTAATCCTGATGGAAATATACTCGCTAGTGGGAGTTTTGATGGCACGGTAAGGTTATGGGATATTCGCACTGGTGAATGCGGCAAAATTTTGCAAGATGATACTAAAGTTGGATTTTCAGTGGCTTTCCATCCTGCTGGTGAGATGCTTGCCACTGGGACTGGTGACAAAGCAGTAAGGCTGTGGAATGTGGGTACTGGTGAATGCCTCAAAATTTTGCACGGTCATACTAAAAACGTGTTTTCAGTTGCCTTCAGTCCTTCGGGTGAAATACTTGCTAGTGGCAGCGGCGACGAAACAGTGAGGTTGTGGAATATTGCTAGCGGTGAATGTCTCAAAACTTTGGAGGGACATTTCGGTCATGTACGGTCAATAGCCTTCAGTCCTTCGGGCGAAATACTCGCAACTGGCAGTTACGATCGCACAGCAAAACTGTGGGATATCAACAGCGGTGAATGCTTGAATACTTTGCAAGGGCATAGCAATCAAGTAGGGTCAGTTGCCTTCCATCCTGCCGGTGAAATACTTGTTAGTGGTAGTTATGATAAAACGCTGAGGCTGTGGGATATCAACAGCGGTGAATGCTTGAATACGCTGCAAGGGCATAGCAATCAAGTCAGGTCGATCGCCTTCAGTCCAAACGGTGAAATGTTTGCCAGCGGCGATGACGAAAAAACAGTCAAGCTGTGGGATGTCAGCAGCGGTAAGTGCCTCCAAATCTTGCACGGACATCTCGATCGGGTAGACTTGGTTGCTTTCAGTCCAAATGGTGAAAGGCTTGCTAGCAGCAGTTATGACGAAACCTTGAGGGTGTGGGATATTCGCAGCGGTGAATGCCTCCATACTTTGCCAGAATTTGGCAATGAAACACGATCGATCGCCTTCAGTCCAAATAGTGAAATACTTGCGAGTGCAGGTTATAAACAAACGGTGAGGCTGTGGGATATCGGTACTGGCGAATGCCTCAAAACGTTGCACGGGCATAACAATTCTGTACACTCGGCTGCTTTCAGTTTTTTGGGCGAGATATTTGCCAGTGCAGGTTTTGACGGAACGGTAAGACTGTGGGATATCCATATTGGTGAATGCCTCCAAATCTTGCAGGGGCATACGGGTTGGGCACGCGCGATCGCCTTTAGCCAGAATGGTGAAATACTTGCCAGTGGAAGTGTCGATCGAACAATAAGACTATGGGATGTCCGCAGCGGTGAATGCCTCCAAATCTTGCAGGGGCATACTGATTGGATACGTTCAGTTGCCTTTAGTTTTTCGGGTGAAATAGTTGCTAGTGGAAGTGTCGATCGAACTGTAAGATTATGGGATATCCATACAGGTGAATGTCTAAAAATCTTGCAAGGTCATACCAGTAGAATTAACTCTATTGCCTTCAATTCAGATGATAAAATTCTTGGTACTTGTAGTCGAGATGGGACAATTAGACTGTTGGATATTGAGACAGGTGAGTGCCTTAACATCCTGAAAAGTGACAGGCCTTATGAGGAGATGAATATCACGGGTGTTACGGGTTTAACGGAAGTTGAAAAATGCACGCTCAAAGCTTTAGGGGCTGTGGAAAATTAATTATAGGATTTACCGATAAATTCATCTGAACTGCCACTAGCGCAAGTTTGTCCATCGGGACTCCAAGCCAGTGCTAATTGTATCGCGATCGCTTTAAATAGCAAGAAGGGCAAGGGTTGAGATTTGAAAAATTTATTCGTCTGAGTCTGCTTGGTATTGTGCGATCGCCATTTGGATTTCCTCGGCAGAGACGTTTGCTTGTTCTGATTTCGAGTAAATCAGGTGTAAAACAACTTGATTCGGTGATTCAACTTGATAAATCAAGCGATAACCAGCACTCTTGCCAGATTGGGCATCAGTGTTTTTAGCCCGGACTTTGTAAACGATGTATTGAGTGCCTGTAATCTGGTTTCCGATGAAGTTACCTTGGATAATCTCATCGAAGATCGGCTGAATATCGGTTTGAATTTGGCGATACTTTTTAGCGAGTCCTTTGAGGCGACGTTTGAATAATGCCGTGAATTTGAGTTGGACTGGCAGATCGGACATTAGATACCGTCCCAGAGTTCTGATATGGGGAAGGTTTGTCCCGCTTTGGCTTGGTGCAGAGAGGCTTTCAGATCGGCGAGGATTTGGTCGTTGGAGTCGGTGTCTGAGTCAAAATCTGAGTCGAAGTCTGGGACGATCGCGGTTTGTGTCCGACTGGTCAAAAATTCTAAGAAGGCTAGGATTTGTTCTAAAAGCGGTTCAGGAGTCCGCTCGATCGCTTCGAGAAGGCGCTGTTTAATTTGTGACATCAGATGACCTCTAAATCTAGCTCCTTCCATTTTATATCAACTCGCACCTCAACTTTTAAATCGACTCCTCATAGTTAATCGGCGGTTGAAACCGCTTCTACAGAAACAAAGTCCGCCTGCGCGGACTAAAGAATAACATAGCCTACTGACTAAATTGTTGAGCGTAATAACGAGCATATCGATCGCCCTTTTCGAGCAATTCCTCATGCGTCCCCGATTCCATCACTCTACCTTTTTCCAAAACCAAAATTCTGTCAGCCTTCCGCACAGTCGCCAAACGGTGCGCGATAATAAACACAGTCCGATCGCGCATCAACCTTTCCAAGGCCTCCTGCACTAAAGCTTCCGACTCCGAATCCAGCGCCGATGTCGCTTCATCGAGGATCAGAATTCGCGGATTTAGCAAAACTGCACGGGCGATCGCAATTCTTTGTTTTTGTCCCCCCGATAAGTTGACACCCCTTTCTCCTACCCAAGTTTGATAACCGTCGGGAAACTCACTAATAAATTGATGGGCGTTGGCAATTTGCGCCGCTTTTTCCACATCTTTTAGTTCATAATAAGATTGACCAAAAGCAATATTTTGAGCGATCGTACCCGAAAATAAAATGGTTTCCTGCGGCACAATTCCGATTTGCCGACGCAGCGTATTTAATGTCACATCTTGAATATCAATCCCGTCAATTAAAATTTGTCCGTCTTGCGGATCGTAAAATCTGGGTAACAAGTTTACTAAAGTAGTTTTCCCCGCACCGGATGCGCCGACAAGGGCGATCGCTTCTCCCGGAAGTGCGAGTAAACTCATACTTTGTAAGATGGGAACCCCCCCTAGCCCCCCCTTATCAAGGGGGGGTTGAAGTTGTTTTCCCCCCTTATCAAGGGGGGGTTGAAGTTGTTTTCCCCCCTTATCAAGGGGGGGTTGAGGGGGGTAGGCAAAATTAATGTTGCGGTATTCGACTTTTCCGGTAACGTGGGGAAGTTCGATCGCACCCGACTTCTCGACGACTGTGGATTCAATGGCTAAAAGTTCAAAAATGCGATCGCTAGAAGCCTCTCCCTGCTTGAAATCACCGTAATTTGCAGTCGTAATGGCGATCGGATCGATTAACAGCGCTACTCCGGCGATATAACTAATAAATTGAGTACCTGTGAGATTACCTTGATTAATTTGCCAACCACCTATGAAAAAGAGCAAAATCACGCTCATCGCTTCTAGAAAGCCGACTACGACGAACTGAAGTGCTTTTATTCGTTCTGATAAATACTTAGCGCGGCGGTTTTGTTCCGCTTCTTCTGCAAAGCGAGAAATTTCGTATTCTTCCGCCACAAATGCTTTGATTAAACGAATTCCGCTGAATACTTCTGTTAGCAAAGCGGACAAATCAGAGATCCGATTTTGACTGTCTCGCGAGTAACTGAGCAGTTTTTCGCCAAACCAGCTAATTAATAATACCATGAGCGGCGCAATAATTAATGCACCCAAAGTTAATTGCCAGTTAAGATAAATCATATATCCCATGACTGCAATTAGCTGCAAAATACAAGGGATAAATTGATGAAAAAATTTATTTACGACTTCGCCAATCCGGTCAATATCTTCTGTGAGGCGATAGGATAAATCTCCGGTTTTGGCATTCTCAAAGTAGCCGAGATTGAGGTTTTGGAGGTGTGCGTAAACTTTTTTGCGGATTTCTAAAGCAATAGTCAAAGCTGCTTTTGCCATCAGCGTATCTTGCCCATATTGGGCTGTACCGCGAATTAGAAATATCACGGCGCTGAGTGCCGCAATTTGCGCGAATCCTTGTAAATCTCCTTTGCCTATAAATTTGGCTGTTTCGCCAACTAGCCACGCGATTATTGGCCAAAATATGGTAAATACTACGGTACAAACTAATGCTTTACCGATGGTTTGTTTTTGGGGACGGAGGTAGGGTAGGATTTGCCAGTATGTCGATCGAGCTTTCAAGATATTTTGCCCTCGCAAGTTCTGTTTTTAGAGATTAGGGTTTACGCATTTCGAGCCCCATAGGGTATTTTCAAACCCGGAGATCCCCCCTAACCCCCCTTAAAAAGGGGGGGACAAGAACACTCAAAGTCCCCCTTCTTAAGGGGGATTTAGGGGGATCTCTGCGTCACTCATTGCGTAACTCATAGAGATATCTGAGCCAAAATATGATAACAGCGATCGGGCAAATCTCCACAATCATTCCTGTCCGTCGGCATGAGTAGCCCGCACCTTAGCCCCCGCAACAACTGCGCCCCGAAAGGCGGCCGACTCTCCGGGTGCAAGAATAACGGGTTGAGTGTTGATAAATCCGTTATCAATTAAATTGCCTGACTCGTCCAAAACTTCATAGTTGACTTTGACATTCTTGATGATTTTGCAGCCTTGATTGATCGCTTTACCGCTAAAAAAATTGCCGTCATAATTTGTCGCAATAATTGACACTTTTGCAGCAATATTGGTACCGGGAATGCAAGTTTGGGAATTTCCAGAAGCTGGCTGTTTATCGCACAATTTGCCCAAGTCTACTATTCTGCCATCGGGAGTTTTTAGGTAGCAAAACGGTTCGTCTATTTGTGAGCTTTGAGCAATGGAATTTGTAGAGTCTGCAAGCAAAGGGCTAGCCGATAACGGCGACATTAGCAAACTAGATAAGGCTACGGTTAAATGTAAAATTTTCATATTTTTCTCGTGATAATCTGAAAGTAAGTGTACGAGATAATTCACATAAACTTTACGGCTGCATATCTATATGTAGGGTGCGCAGAAGCGCACCTTACGACTAATGTATGGTGCGTAATTCGCACCTTACAAAATTATCTAATACTCGGCTTCCTATTCCCAAGATTCCGGGATCCGGGAACTTTTCGACTCGGGCGACGATTATTTGAACTGCTAGCAGTTCGAGCATTTAAAGCATCAACAGGAGCTCTTAAACCCAAGTCTTGCAAAATTTCCACAGCCGCCCTTTGTCCAGTTTCGCAACCGCCTTCCATGTAACCTTGATTTTCTAGCGAAGTGTGTTCTCCGGCAAAATATAAATTGCCAAATCGTTCACCTTCTACGCCGTACATTTGCGTCCACTGTCCGACTAAATAGCAGGAATAAGAACCTTTAGAAAAGCGTTCTCCCGGCCAAAAAGCTCGCACAGCTTTTCCCGATCGCAAATTTCTCACTCCAGGAAAAACTCTTTCAAATTGTCCCAAGAATTTTTGTGCTTGGTCTTCGGGAGTTCCGCTACCGATCGACAAACCCTGCTTTCCTCCTGTATAATTAGTTATCAAACCATTAGCAGTGGGAGCAAAAGGAGTAGCTTCCCAGGTATTTTGGAATCCTAAATCGGTATAAACAGAAGCAGTCGATCGATAAGTTTCTCGCCAAATGCGACTGCGGTAGCCAGTAATCAGCTTAGAATTAGTACCGTAACCCAATTGCTCGATCGCCCTGCGCTTCGGTTGCGGCAAAGGCACGTTAATTTTAACGTCTCGGAGAGTGCTAAACGGCAAAGTTAGCAAAACCCGTTCGTAAATACGCTCAAAAGCGCTTTCACCCGATCGCAAATTCACTCGATAGCGCCCATCCGCCAAAAAAGTAATCGCTTCCAAAATCGTCCCCGTCTCGATCGAACCAGATAGTCTATCGGCTAAACGGTTGACAATTTGACTGTTGCCGCCATCAATTTGATAACGCTCGTCGCTGTCGCCGTACAATTCAAAACTGCCAGTTTCAGCACCGATTAAAAACAGCAGATTTAACGCCGACTGTTCCTCGGGATCTCGACCGTATTCCGTCGTGTAAGCAATGCGGAGTAACTGCCGGACAATCGTGCTAGTATCAGCTTGGTTTACATATTCAGCGATCGAAAGATTGTCCAATCTTTCCGCTGCTTCCGTAAAATCTTGATAGCTAATGTTATCTCCTACCGCCTGCAAATCAGCAGTGATTTTACTAGCTAGCGGCGCGAAATCGGCGATTATTTGCTGAAGAGAAACTCGCCGTCTGTCAAAGAAAAAAGTATCTTTCACAAATCCACTCTGCACTTGAGCTAAGTCGATCGCCCGCAAACCCAATTCCGTCGCCAGCGAGATTAAAGTAGTGTGGCCGCTATCAATAAATTCTCCTCCCAGTTCCGCCGAAATCGCTGTTCCAGCCACCCTAGGAGCCGTGCGAATCCGTCCCCCCACGCGATTGCTTGCCTCGATAATATCGGCACGTACGCCTCCCTGACGCAAGCGATAGCCCGCAGTCAAACCAGCAATCCCCGCACCCACAACCAAAATGGGCGATCGACCGCGCGCTTGAGCAAAAGCCCCCTCTCCCTCCCGGGTAAAAGTCGCAGCAGCAACGGCTCCCGCAGCCGCTAAACCCCCGTGCAGCAACCTGCGCCGAGATATGGGAAAATTGGGAGTGCGATCGCTCAGCATTCCCAACAGTTCATCAGCCGGAATGCCCGTCTCCGTTGATTTCTGGGCAATAGTAGCAGCGCGGCGCAGCATTGCCATCAGTGCAGATTTAGCCATATTTGAGACACCCTCACAAAATTTTGATGTAAACTGGATTCTCGATCGAATTTGATTATGCACTTTCCAGACTAAAGTACACAGAGATTTTTTTAATAATGCTAACCCTCAGAACACTGTTCGACAGTAAATTTTATCTCGAAAACAACCCAGATGTCGCCGTACAAGTTGCCAGAGGGACTGTATCGAGTGCCTTCGATCACTACCGAAAGATTGGCAAATTTGAAAATCGCGATCCGAATGCGCTGTTCGATGCCGGCTACTATTTAGACACGAATACAGATGTAGCAGTATCAGCGAAACTTAACGGATTTTCAGCAGCCGATCACTTTATCAGATTCGGTCAATTTGAAGTTCGCAGCCCAAACCCTTTCTTTAATGTTAATTTTTATCTTACCAGCAATACCGACGTTCAAACAGCAGTCCAAACAAATCAATTTACCGCCTTTGAACACTACTTGAAAGTCGGTCAATTAGAAAATCGCAAAGCCAGCATTTTCTTCGATCCCAGCTTTTATCTAGAAAGATATCCGTTGGTAGGAGGCGCAGTCAGTAGCGGCGCAGTTAAAAGTGCGATCGACCATTACATCCAATTCGGTCAAAAAGAAGGATTATTGAGCACTCTCCCCGATCCAGCCGACGACTTTAGCACAGCACAAAGCCTGGGCATTCTCACAGACAGTCTCACCGCAAGTGATTTTGTAGGCGCTGCTGAAACAACAGACATTTACAGTTTCATCCTCAATACTCCGAGCATTTTTAGTGTAACAGTTGACGGTTTGAGTGCAGATATTGATGTAGAGTTACTCCAGGATATTAACGGTAATGGCGTAGTTGGAGCCGACGATATTATTGGTTCATCTAATAATTTAGGTACGGCTTCCGAAAGAATTGTCAGCAACGGTGCTTTGCCTACCGGAAATTATTTCGTCCGCGTTTCTCAAATTCAAGGTGATACAAATTATGACTTGAGATTGCTATCAGCTCCCTCAGTAACACCGCCCTAAACTTAAAATAAAATAGAAGGAAGAAGGAAGAAGGAAGAAGGAAGAAGGAAGAATGCTTATGTAGAAAGCTTTTTAGTAGCCTCTATCTTAGGTCGAATTACGTGGATTTACTTAACACAATAGGGCAAGCCTAAATCAGATCAATTTCGGCTGCGCCGGAATGATAAGCGAGGATACGGCAGTGCCGTTTCCCTACCGCGATCAATTGTAGGGACTAAGACCAAGCCGTGTCCTGATTTTGGGTAAGATTAATTCAGATACGACCGGAATTGATATCAGTCAAGCAAATACACACACACTTCTGTTTTATTCCCTTCTCCTCTCTTCCTACCCTACCCTTCGGGAACCCCTGCGGGGAACGGGAACGGCTTCGCCGAACGCGCTCTTTGCGCCTTCGCGGTTCGTTTAAAAAAAATCCCGTTCACAAATGATTTAGACTTGCTACAAAGCAGGCTTCGGCAGCCGTCAGATTACCCATTCTCCAAAATTCAATTATTAGTTTGCGATCCGCTGGGAGAGGGCAAAGATTGAACGGGTGCCGCAGGCCAATTGGAGCGATTTTTGGTGAGAGTAGTAGACACCAAAGCATAGC
This sequence comes from Cyanobacteria bacterium SOY_34_metabat_3, assembly GCA_031399265.1. Classification (GTDB taxonomy): domain Bacteria; phylum Cyanobacteriota; class Cyanobacteriia; order Cyanobacteriales; family Microcoleaceae; genus Microcoleus. Next base: position 60,945 of record JANNOR010000115.1, read on the forward strand.
CCAAAACGGCAGGAAGGACGATCGCACTTAGAAACACGATCCCCACCGCCCAAGTCATCGCATTCGACACCGGGCCGTAATGAGTGCGGTAAGGGTCAAACGGTGGTAAATTCGGCCTCGGGGCGTCCCGCAGATCGATCGGGCGTTTGAACCGCACCCGCCTGTCATCGAGCTTTTCGAGCAAAATCCAGCCAACCTCCGCCTCTTCGCGGCACAGCTTGTTAAAAATTGCAGGATTGCGAAACAAATCGCTGCTAGCCCGCACAATCTTGTACTCCCAAACTGTCAAATCATCAGGATTGCGATCGGATTTGGGATTGCCGTTTGCTATCGCATTATCAGGCGCCGTAAAATTATCTTCTTGAGATTCGTACCGAGTCAAAACTTCCTCCTCTTCATCGCATTTTTGCCCCGCAGCCAATTGCTCACGGCTCACCAAAAGACCCGCGAGTGCAGCCTCCAAGCCGAGACTGCCAACCATCAAACTCCAAATCAGAATTTCCACCATAAAAGGAGTTAAAATTTAAAAATTAAAAACTCAAAAGACTCGCTTTTAACTTTCAATCTTTAATTTTTAAATAGCCTTCCACCACACAATCTGCACCCACCGTGCGCCAAGAAACCCGCTCTAAAGTCAAAGCATCAGTCATTGCCGCAAACCCCAAATCTCCTACAGGAGTAGGAGCATTTTGGCCGCCGACAATTTTAGGAGCAATAAAGGCCATAATTTTTTGAACAGCACCTTCAGCAATTGCCGAAGCAGCCAAAGTGCCTCCGCACTCCCAGAGTACAGAAAGAAAAGATCGATCGTACAAATAAGCCATTGCATTAGTCGGTGTCAGCGGCGACAATTCCACAACTTCCACCCCTTTAGCAATCAAAAATTCCTGGAATTCGGGTTTAACCCCAGGCTCAGTCAGCACCAAAGTAGCCGCCACAGATGTTTCCCACAACCAAGCTGACTTTGGCAAATCCAGAGTACGACTCATCACCACCCGCAGAGGATTATGCCCGTCAGGTTGGTGACTCGTGAGTAGGGGATTGTCTAGACGCACCGTATTTCCCCCAACAATCACAGCATCGCAACCGACGCGCACCCGGTGCACCTCGCTCCGAGCCTCCTGGCCCGTCACCCAAGCGCTGTGACCGCTACTGGTAGCAATTTTACCGTCCAAAGTCATCGCATATTTCAAAATTCCAAAAGGCCGGCGATGCAAAATCCGGTGCACAAAAGCCTCGTTGAGTTTTTGGCAAGCTTCCCCTTCCACTCCCGCCACCACTTCAATGCCAGCCTCCCGCAACCGATCGAACCCAGTGCCAGCTACCAAAGGATTCGGATCGACCATGCCAGCGACTACTTTTGCTATCTTGGCTTTAATTAAAGCTTCGGTACAGGGAGGAGTCCGTCCGTAGTGGTTGCAGGGTTCCAGGCTGACGTAAGCCGTCGCTCCGGCGGCAAGTTCCCCGGCTTCTCGGAGCGCAAAAACTTCGGCGTGAGGTTGACCGGCGCCGGGATGGAACCCTTCGCCGACAATTTTGCCGTCTCGGACAATTACACAACCGACGAGGGGATTGGGTGCGGTTTTGCCCAGAGCACGGCGGGCCAATTCTATGCAGCGGCGCATCATGGCTCGATCGAACTCTTGGATTTCGTCGCTGTTATCGAGTTGTGTTGTAGCTTGCTGCTGTCTATTGGCTGAGCTGGCGATCGGTTGAGCGCCCGCCGGAAAAGTTTCCATGAGATTTTGCGATGATATTTAATCCTAAGTTTAGTGACTTTGATGCTAATTTTGGCCTAATTGCGGGTGTTGAATTGTGGCATCAAAATTTTACATTGTTGGGATCGAATAGTAATTCGCGGGCGATCGACCAGGCACGCCCGAACAAATAGCTTTAACATTGAGAAACAATAGCAGCCTAAGAAAGAACAAACAATGAGTCAAGACATGAAGCGGGAATTTGCCAGCCGCGACGAATTAATCGCCTACGTGGGCGAACAGTTCCCTGAAGCCGCCGCCCGCGACAGCAGCGTACCTCCCACCACAGGCGGGCGCAAAGCAGCCGAAAAAGTGCTGAAACAAGTCAATCCCGGCAAATACGCCTCAAGCCGCAACTTTCTCAACGGCGCGGTAACGCGCTTGTCTCCCTATTTGCGCTACGGCGTTTTGAGCCTTGCCGAAGTCCGAGATGTCGTACTAGAGAAAGTGCAGCATCAAGAAGATGCGGTGAAACTTATCAATGAGTTGGGTTGGCGCGATTATTGGCAGCGGCTGTACGCCGAATTGGGCAAAGGAATTTGGCAAGACCAGGAAGAGTACAAAACTGGTTACACTGCTAAAGATTACAGCGAAACTATGCCTTCTGATGTCATCGAGGGCGCGACTGGTTTGGTTTGCATCGACAGCATCAGTCGCGAGTTGCGAGAAACTGGTTATTTGCATAACCACCAGCGGATGTGGATGGCTGCTTATCTCGTACACTGGCGCAAGGTAAAGTGGCAAGCCGGAGCTCGCTGGTTTTTGGAACATTTGCTAGATGGAGATCCGGCGAGTAATAATCTTTCTTGGCAATGGGTAGCGAGCACTTTTAGTCACAAGGCTTATTTTTTCAATCGGGAAAATGTGGAGCGCTACACTAAGTCGGTTTATTGCCGCGATTGTCCTCTGTACGGACAATGCGATTTTGAGGGAACTTATGAATATTTGGAAGGGCAGTTGTTTCCGCAGGGCGAAAAGGTCGATCGCACGGGCGGTTCTAAGAGTTGGGAACGCCCTAAAAAAGGTCGCAGAAATTAAAAAGTTATTTGTTATTAGTGATTGGTTATTGGTTATTTGTTATTGGTTATTTGTTATTGGTTAACAATGCCCAATGCCCAATGCCCAATGCCCAATGCCCAATGCCCAATTACCAATTACCAATTCCCAATTATGCAAAATCAAATTATTTGGCTGCACGGAGACTGTTTGAGTCCTGAAGGGCCGGCTTTTCAAGCACATCCAGAAGCACCAGCCATCTGGGTCTGGGATGACAAACTGATAGATGAATGGCAGTTGAGTCTCAAACGAATGGTGTTTATTTACGAATGTTTGCTGGAGTTGCCGGTGGTTATTCGACGCGGTGACGTGGCGGCGGAAGTTATCGCTTTTGCGATCGAATCCGGCGCGAATCAAGTGGTGACAGCGGAAAGTCCCAGTCCTCAGTTTCAGGATATTTGCCGCGAAATTAAGCGATCGATCTCTGTAGAAGTTTTGCCACCCGAATCGTTTGTTCGCTACGATGGCTACATTGATTTGAAGCGTTTTTCTCGCTACTGGCGCGTCGCTGAAAAATACGTTTTTTAACCGTCTTATTTGTGATTTCATATCAATTCCGGCACAGCCGGAATTGTAGAGGAAACGGCAGTGCCGTGTCCCTACGCCATATTAATTGTAGGGATACGGCACTGCCGTCTCCTGATTTTGGGTTGTATTAATTTGGTAGTAAATAACCAAGAACAACTGTCAACTGCGTCGCCCTGAGCGAAGTCGTTCGCTTCGATTTAAAGGGTCAACTGTCAACTGTCAACTAATTTAACTCCCCTTCAAACGCTGCAACAGCCATTGAAATCTAGATTGAGCCAAATCAGGATTTTCGACATTTGGTCCGATCGCCTGTTCGTCATCCGGGTCTTGATATATTAAATAATCAGTATCTTCGCCAAAGCGTTTGACTGTACCCCGCAGTCTCGACGACAGAAATTTGGTAATCGCCCGATAAAACCTGAGAGAAAACAACACATCTTGCTCCAGTTTTTCAGTTAGCAGCCGCCTTGGAATTGACAGGATCAGGCTTTCTTCAATTACCGTGACGCTAGCAGAAGGAAGCCTCCCGTCTACAAAAGACATTTCGCCCAACACTTCCCCAGAAACAATTTTGCCAATTTCTTTGTCGCCCAAAGATGATACAGCAACGCTCAAAGTTCCCTCCAGAACTATGTATAGGGCGTCTAAGGGCTTTCCTTCGGTGATTAGGATGGTGCCGGGGGGGACTAAGGTGCGGGTGCCGTTGGCGAGCATCCAATCGATGTCGCGATCGCTCAATTCGCCTAATATAACTAGAACTTTGCTCATAAATTCACGTTGAGATGAAATACTTTGTATTTTTTTACTTGTTTAGTTGGGTGCTGTTGTTCGATGGTCAGACCCTAAGCGAAAGCGAGAACTAAACTTTACTAATAAAATACTAAATTTTAGACAATTCTAATAATATTTAGTAATTTTGACACGATCGAGCTACCGCTATTTTTTGGATCATTGCCATTCTACATTACTTGTCGGGGATTGTTGTGCAGCAGCCGTAGCAAGGGTTCGCCCGATCGCGCGGCAGCTCTCCCACCCTTCGGATGCAATGCCCCAATTTCGAGGCCGGGCAGTGCTAAAACCGTTTTAAAAGCTTGCTGTCGTCCAGGTTGCGAGCCTCGGCGCACTCAAAATGCGGCTGTTTCAGGCCCTTTGCGCTTGGCGCCCCCAAGTACAGAATGGTAAAATGCGACCGATCGCCCGATCGACCCTTTAATCAAACAGCATCAACGTTGAAATCATCCCTAGGATTGATTTTTAGCCGATCGAACAGTAAATTAAAATTAGCCTGTAAACCCGCCGTCCGTTCTTAAATATAATCAGTTTGAGAGTTGACTCATCAACGGTTGAGTGCCAATCTAGGAACAACACAACTCAAATTTGTGTCATTTTTGAGCAAAGCTCTCGACCAGAGCCCTCAAACACTTACACTTTTAACACACCGTTCATTGAGGAGTTTCTTATGAAGAGTCTATTTTCCAAGTCTGCTTTCGCGTTAATAAATCTTGTAGCTTTAGCTGTTTGTTCCACTACCCTGTCAGCGAAAGCTGAAACTGGCAACTTGCCCGATGTCGGTACAACTGCAACAGCGGCTGCTCAAAATATTGACCAAATTTCTGAACCTGCGGCAACTCCCGCAGTTAAAGCCGATGCAGAAACAACCGCTAGCAATACAAAAATTGATTCTATCAGTTCGATCGAACCTAGACAAGTCGCAGAGCCAGCAGCCTCCGCACCATCCGCCAACTTGGCAGCAACTTTGGCGGCACCGGAACAATCCGCAGCAGCAACATCTGAAATTGCTGAGACAGTAAAATCGGAAGAAACAGCTAAAAGTGCTGATAATAGCGTTAAAACGCAGCCAAATTCCCCGATTGCCGAAAAGCTCGGCAATAATTCCGAACTGACAGCAGCGAAGGAAGAAAAAGAAGTCAAAACAGCACGAGAAGTGTTAAGCAATCCTGTCAGCACTTCCGCCTCAACGCTTACAAACCAACCGCAAGTTGCCCAAAAACCGGCAACTGTCTCTGAAAAACCTGAGATATTGGCTCAGCCTGCGGGTACCACCGTCAGACCGGGCAGAGCTACCCGTTCAGGCCCCAGCTACATCGGCATTGGCGGCAATCTCGGTTTTGGCGGAGATACAGCATTGGGCGACGGTTCATTTGCGATTATTAGCAAAATTGGTTTGACGAATAATTTCTCGGTGAGACCGACTGTTTTGTTCCGCGACAACGTAACGGTTCTAGTTCCCGTTACCTACGATTTTGTATCTCAAAATGCTGTCGAAGTCAGCGATGATTTTGTAATTACTGCTGCTCCTTATGCAGGTGCTGGCGTCGCATTTTCTACCGGTGATAACAGTAATTTTGGCTTCCTGATTTCTGGCGGTGTAGATGTGCCGATTTCGCGCAATTTTACAGCAACAGCAGGGCTGAATATTGGTTTTCTCGACGGAGCTGAAGTGGGATTGTTAGTCGGTGTCGGCTATACGTTCCCGAATATTGCCCGGTAGTATTGCTGTTTGAGCAAACGCAGGACAAATAAATAGGCGCGGGGTTGGCTGTAGGAATACGGTCAACCCTTTTTGATGGTGGACAGGGAAATTCGGAGGACAGGGCAATCTGGTTTCCCGTGGCATGGGAGGACACGGAAATTCGGAGGACACGGCAGTGCCGTGTCCCTACTAGCTGATTAATCATTGTAGGGACACGGCAATTCCGTTTCCTGACTCTGGGGATGAGGTGAAACATTAACTGCGTGCGATCGCCCAGATTGATTTTTTGTCAAAGATATAATGATGAGAAAGCTCGATCGTACTTTCCAACCAACCCAAAAAAACCATGACCAAAACAGAAATCCTAGCAGCACTCACAAATCTGACAGCAGAAGAACGCCTAGAAATCATCGAAACAGCTTCGCGGATGATGCGCGACGACATAGAACAAAAAGCCCAGCACAAAATTGAGAGAAAGCTCAAACTCAGAGCCGCAGCAGAAGCAGCAGTCAAAGATTATATGCCGGGAGGTGTTTTACATGATTTGTGGTCGGCTGACAGCGAACCCTATTTTGAATCTGAGGAAGAATACCTTAACGCAGGGATCAAAACTAATGCGTAGAGGTGAAATCTGGCTGGTTACGCTTGAACCGACTGTGGGCGCCGAAATCGGCAAAACCCGTCCCGCAGTTATTGTCAGCGATGAAACTGTGGGAATTTTGCTGCTTGAAGTTATTGTTCCCATCACTGACTGGAAAGAGCGATACACCCAAAGAAATTGGATGGTTCGATTAGAACCGACTAGCCAAAATGGGTTGGCGAAACTCTCAGCCGCCGATGCTTTTCAAGTCCGTTCCGTTTCTCAACAAAGATTTGTCCGATCGCTCGGAGTTCTTTCCGATACAATTATGGAAGACATTTCCGAAGCACCGACAATTGTGCTGGATCTGGATTGAATAACTAGCCAACAGCGCACAAATAGTGTTAATTATAGATAGATTGTACGGCGCGATGGCCTAAATGATTCCCATACAACTTACACTTAAAAATTTTCTCAGCTATCGCGAAGCTGCTTTAGACTTTCGCGGCTTGCACACCGCTTGCATTTGCGGGCCTAACGGTGCCGGCAAATCCTCCCTCCTAGAAGCCATATCCTGGTCGCTTTGGGGCTGTTGTCGCAGCGATACGGAAGACGATATTATCCATATCGGCGAAACTGATGTCCGCGTTGATTTCACTTTTTCCACCGGCGGCCAAATCTACCGGGTGATTCGCAACCGCAGGCGCGGACAATCGGGAAGTTTGGAATTTCAAGTAGCAACAAACCCCCCCTTCCCCCCCCTTGGTAAGGGGGGGCCAGAAGCAGTGAATTATTCCCTTGGTAAAGGGGAGCCAGAAGCAGTAAATTCTTCTCCCCCCCTTGGTAAGGGGGGGGCGGGGGGGGTTAGTTTTCGCACGCTCACAGACAAGGGGCTGAGAACAACTCAGCAAAAAATCCTCGAACATATCAAACTCGATTACGATACTTTTATCAACTCGGCGTATTTGCGGCAGGGGCGAGCTGATGAATTTATGCTCAAAAAGCCGATCGAGCGCAAGCAAGTTTTAGCCAACCTCCTCAAGCTCGACCAATACGACACTTTGTGCGAACAAGCCAAGGATACGTCTAAACAATTTAAAGCTCAAGTGGATGTTCTCAAACACAGTTTGCAAACGATACAAGAGCAACTGCAACAAAAAGAGGCGATCGCCTCAGAACAAACTCAATTGCAGCAAGCAACCGATTTGCTTCAACAGCAGCAGCAAGCCGACACCAGCGAGTTGCAGCAACTGCAACTCCAGCACCACAACCGCCAAACTTGGCACAAACTCCTCACCGGCCACCAGCAGCAGCACTATAATATCTCCCAAGAAAGCCGCCGCTTGCAGCAAGAACTCAGCGCCGCCAAACAACAGCTTCAGGAGCTGCAAGCTCTGCTCGCACAAGAAAATGAAATAACAGCGGGAATTGCATATTTCCACGGCCTGCAAGCCGCAGAAGAGACTCTATCTGGCAAATTCAAGGCAAACCAACAAGCCCAAAGCCAGCGCCAGAAATTGCAAGAACAGCAGCGCGAGGAATTGAGCTTTCTGCAAAGCAAAATTCAGCAGTTGCAAGCTCAATTAGATGTCTTAGAACAGGATGAAAAAGATGTTTTAGATGTTCTCAAACAGCAGCCGGATGTTGACAAAGGACTCGCACAGTTGCAAGCAGTTCGATCGCGCCTCAACCAACTCGACCAACTGCAACTGCAAGTTTCGCCCCTGCTCTCTTCACAGCAGCAAAAGCAACAAAAGCTCGATCGCGCCCGCGCCGGCTTAACAGCCCGTCTAGACGAAATCAACCGACAGGTGCAAGTTCAGCAGCAGCAGCGACAGCCGCAATTACAGCAGGAAATCTCCGCCATCGCCAATCAAATTTTGCAGTTGGAAAACAAGCGAGTTTATCAAGAACGAGTCCGCGAAAAAGGCCAAGAAAGGCACGACTTTCTCGGAAACCTGCAAGCCAAAAGCCGCGACTATCAAACCAGACTCACTGAAATTGACCAAAAACTGCAACTGTTGCGAAAAAATGAAGGAGAAAAAACCGCAAATGAAGGTACAGCCTCCAATTTTGCCGAAAATGAGCAATCGAATTCGCCTTTAATGGTGCGGGATGCGAATTTTGGTAATTGTCCTTTGTGCGATCGACCTTTAGACGAACATTACTGGAATTTGGTAGTCGCAAAACACCACTCCCAACAGCAAGAAATTTGGAACCAACTGTGGGTTGTGCGCGAACAGTTAGCCGTCTCCGAACGCGAAATTCAAGTCCTCAGACAGGAATACCGCGAACTAGAACAGGAATTAGCGCCCTACCAAGAATTGCGGGAACGCCGCAGCCATTTGCAAGCTCAATTAGATAGCCTGGGCCAAGACGAAAATCGACTGCAAATTATGCGTCGAGACGCCGAGGAAATAGAGCGGTTGCTGCGTACTGGTGAGTATGCAGCTTCGGAGTTGGGCGAACTCCAGCAAATCGAACAGCAACTGCAACAGCTCAATTACAGCGATCGCAGTCACTCCCTCGCCCGCAGCGATGAAAAGCGCTTGCGCTGGGCGGAAATTAAGCAATCTCAAATCAAAGATGCTCAGCAAAAACTCAATAAAATTAACGTCCGCCGGCCGGATTTGCAAACTCAATTAGCAGACATACAACAACAGTTAGAACAGCAAAAAAATAGCTCCGAAATCCAGCAGCAAATTCTATCTTTAGATAGATACATTCTGGAAGTTGGCTATAATTTGGAACAGCACGAACACGTCCGCAGCGAAATGCGCCGATCGCAGTTTTGGATCGCCCGCGCCGAAAAACTGCGATCGGCAACTGTGCAGTACCCGCAAGTGCAGCAGCGGGTTAATGAAATCGCCAATTCGATCGCCGTGCGCGATCGGGATTTGGAAGCTGTCACCGCTCAAACTTCGGCGATGAACCAGCAGTTACAAGAACATCCCGACCCGACAGCGCGCATAAGTGCGATCGAACAGCAAATCGGTCGCCGCCGCCAGCAGCTAGACCAACATTTGGGAAGTCTCGGACGCCTTTTGCAGCAGCAGCAAAATCTGGAAGCTATGCAAGTTCAGCTAGTAGCTCAAAAAGAGCAAATGCAGGTTGCAAAACGCCAGTACCGAGTTTATCAAGAGTTGGGTCAAGCCTTTGGCAAAAACGGCATTCAAGCTTTGATGATTGAAAATGTTTTGCCTCAACTCGAAGCTGAAACTAATCAGATATTGTCGAGATTGAGCGCGAATCAGTTGCACGTTCAATTTATTACTCAGCGGGCGGCTGCTTCTAAAAAAGCAACTAAATTGATTGACACTTTAGACATTTTAATTGCTGACGCTCGCGGGACTCGCGCCTATGAAACTTATTCGGGTGGCGAAGCTTTTCGGATTAATTTTGCGATTCGGCTGGCGCTGGCGAGACTGCTGTCTCAGCGGGCGGGCACGGCTTTGCAAATGCTGATTATTGATGAGGGATTTGGGACTCAGGATGCAGAAGGGTGCGATCGGCTGATTGCTGCAATTAATGCGATCGCCTCCGACTTCGCCTGCATCCTCACCGTCACCCATATGCCGCACCTCAAAGAAGCTTTTCAAGCCAGAATTGAAGTAAGTAAAACTGCTCAGGGTTCTTGCATTAGTTTGTCAGTTTAAAAGGTTGATGAACCGGATGAAAAGACAGGGCTATTTCATTATATGTAGGGTGCGCATTGCGCACTCCTTGCGCATTGCGCACCCTACTGAATTAATCTGGATAAGTGCCAAGTGCCTTCGATTGCTCGTTTCCCCCGTCGGCTTTTTTTGGCTGTTGACTTTGTTAAGAAGGGTAAGTTAAAAATAAGATTATAAAATAAGAATGCCTCAAGCTCTTTATAATTTTTTATTGTTCTGTCCGCTCCTTGGGAGTGTGTGTATTGCTACTGATGATAACAGATTCTTTCAACCTGTCTCTGCTAGAACGGGCGATCGCCGCGTCGAGCAACAGCATCTCGATCGCAGATGCTACCAAGGCCCACACACCTATTATCTACTGCAATCCTGCATTTGAGAAACTGACCGGCTACACCCCGGAAGAAGTCATGGGACGCAACTGCCAGTTTTTGCAAGGCCCGGATACCGATCGCGCTGAATTAGACAGACTCCGCAGCAGTTTGCGATCGGGAACCGAAATTAAGGTAATTCTCAAAAATTACCGCAAGGACAAAACTTTTTTTTGGAACGAATTAACCGTTTCCCCGGTCAAAGACAGCGACGGAAAATTAACTCATTTTATCGGAGTTCAGAACGATATTACCCAAAAAGTCGCAGCCGAAACAGCGCTGCAAGAAAGCGAAGAAAGATTGCGGGCGATCGCCACTGCAACTCCCGTTCCCATGCTAATTACGCGCCTGGAAGACAGCACGATTTTGTACGCAAATCTAGCTCTCGGCGAAACTTTCGGTTTGAGTTCTCAACAGTTGGTTGGTAGCAAAAAGAGCGATTTTTATGCTAATGTCAGCGACCGCCATCAATTGCTAGAATTAGTCAAACAGCAGGGCTTTAGCGACAGCCAACAAATCTGCCTGAAAAAAGCAAACGGCAGTTTTTTTTGGGTAAAAATGTCGATGCGGTCGATTAATTTTAACGGCGAAGCAGCAATTTTGTCGGCATTTTACGATATTAGCGATCGCGTAGAAGCAGAAACAGCACTGCGGCAAAGCGAAGCCAGGTTTCAAAAACTAGCGGCCAACGTTCCCGGAATGATTTATCAATTTCAGTTAGCAGCAGACGGCACTGTGTCATTCCCCTACGTCAGTTCCGGCTGCCGCGAACTCTACGAATTAGAACCAGAGGTGTTCCAAAATTCTGCTATTCCCGCGATCGAAATGGTTCATCCTCTGGATGCGCGAAAGTTCCAGGAATCTATTGCCATCTCAGCTAAAACTTTAGAGCCTTGGCGGTGGGAAGGCAGATTAGTTTTCCCCGAAGGTCGGATCAAGTGGGTTAGCGGCGCTTCCCGACCCGAACGGGGAGCTAAAGGTGACATTATTTGGGACGGCTTGTTGATTGACATTAGCGATCGCAAACTAGCAGAATCAGCACTGATTCAAAGCGAAGCCAGATTCCAAAAAATGGCCGCCAACGTGCCGGGAATGATTTATCAATACTTGCTGCGTCCCGACGGTTCCAATGATTTTTTGTATGTGAGTCCCGGTTGTCGGGAAATCTACGAATTAGAACCAGAAAAACTGAAAAAAAACTCAGCTTTTATGTGGTCAGCGGTGCATCCAGACGACCTACAACCCCTGTCAGAATCCATAGCTATTTCCGCACAAACTTTAAAACCTTGGAAATATGAAGGGCGGATCGTCACGCGATCGGGAAAACTGAAATGGATTAGCGGTCTCGCCCGCCCAGAACTGCAACCGAACGGCGATATACTTTGGGAGGGCGTGACCATCGACATCAGCGATCGCAAGCTCATAGAAATCGCCCTGAGCCAGTCAAAAATCGCCCTGCAACAAGCCAATCAAGAACTAGAAAAGCGCGTCCTCGAACGCACCGAAGCCTTGCAAACCTCCCAAAAAATGCTGTGGTTGGTAATCGACAACATCCCTCAGTTAATCGCCTGGAAAGATCGAGATTCAGTTTACCTCGGAGGCAACAAAAACTTTGCCAAAGTCGCAGGTTTCAATCACCAGAGTGAAATCGCCGGTCTCACTGACTGGGATATGCCTTGGAAGCCAGAAGAAGCAGAATTTTTTAGAGCCTGCGACCGCCGGATTATGGATAGCAACACGCCCGAATATCATATTATAGAACCCCAACTGCAAGCCGACGGCACCCAGCGCTGGCTAGATACAAATAAAATACCTTTGCACGACAATAACGGCAATGTTGCCGGCATTTTGTGTACCTTTGAAGACATCACCGAGCGGCTTTCCCTAGAAGCTAAAGTCCGGGCCAGCGAGGAACTATTTCGCAAAATATTTGAAGATGCACCCATCGGTATCAACTTAGCCAATTTAGACGATCGCAAGTTAGTGCGAGTCAATAAAAATTACTGCGAAATGCTGGGATATACCGCAGCAGAATTGCTCGGCAAAACATTTATAGAAATTGGGCATCCCGAAGATTATCAAAAAAATATCCAAGTTGCTGCTGCTCTGAATCGGGGAGAAATTCAGAGCTATCAAATCGAAATCCGCCAAATTTCGGCGACAGGTGAGATTGTTTGGGTAAACGTGACAGCTACTGCGATTCGAGACGGCGAAGGAAAACCTATTTACAGCTTAAGGATGATTGAAAATATTACCAACCGCAAAATTTCAGAAGCAGCACTCCAAGCTTCCGAATCTCAATTGAGAAAACAAGCAGCCCAATTGCAACAAGCCTACGAACAGCTCCAACACGCTCAAATCCAATTAGTTCAATCAGAAAAAATGTCGAGCCTCGGTCAGATGGTGGCCGGAATCGCCCACGAAATCAACAATCCCGCAACTTTTATTAACGGCAATATTTCTCACACCCACCACTATTTTCAAGATTTAATCGAACTTTTGAATCTCTACCAGCATTGCTACCCGTCCCCAGTTCCTCAGATTGCCGAAAAAGTTAAGGAAGTAGAGTTAGATTTTCTCAAGGAAGACTTGCCAAAAATGTTAGATTCCATGAAAGTAGGAGTAGAAAGAATTAGTAAAATTGTACTGTCGCTGCGCAATTTTTCGCGGCTGGACGAATCAGAAATGAAGTGGGCGGACATTCACGAAGGAATTGACAGCACGCTGTTAATTGTGCAGCACCGATTGAACCCAAACTGTGAAAAAAATGGGATTCAAGTTATTAAAGAATACGGAAAATTATCGAAAGTTAACTGCTGTGCGGGGCAGTTAAATCAGGTATTTCTCAATATTATCAATAATGCGATCGACGCTCTAGAAAACCAAAAGCAACCCCGGACGATCGTAATTCGCACCCTGATGAAACCAGCCGGGCTGAAAACCGACAGTAAAAGCCAGCTCGGCGAGTGCGATCGCATTGTCATTTGCATCGCCGACAGCGGGCCGGGAATGACCGAAGACGTTCGCAAGCGGCTGTTTGACCCCTTCTTCACCACCAAACCGGTCGGGTCTGGCACAGGCTTGGGATTGTCCATCAGCCATCAGATTGTGGTAGAAAAACATAGGGGAACTCTGCGGTGCATCTGTGCGCCCGGACAGGGAGCGGAATTCTGGATTGAACTTCCCTGCTGAGGGAACGGAAATTAATCTAAAAGTTTCAATATCATATCTAACTTTTAATTCCGAATTGCCGTCGGTGCTTGAGTTATCAGGGGGTTTGAATTAACGGCACTCAGGCGGGGAAATTAATCGCAATCAGCGGTGTGCTAATCTGCTGCCCTTATTCGCTAGGCAATTATGCTAAAAAAACTACCTTTATCCTGGTCTCGCTACATTCCAGCCGGGCTGACACTCGCTTTGGGTGTCGGACTGTCGGCTTTGTCGTTCGCCTTGGTTTGGGACTGGGAAGACAGGCGCCGCGACTACGAAATGCACCGCCGGATTGACGATATTTCGATCGGCATCGAACGCCAGCTCAACTCGGACTTAGACGCAGTTCTCGCCCTCAGCGACTACATGAAAGCTTTCAGCGCCGTCGAGCGATCGTCTTTTGCCAGCTTTGTCAACCGTCCCCTATCCGTCCACCCCAGCCTGCAACTCCTGGCTTGGGCCCCCCGCGTCCCCCAGGACGAGCGGCGCAACTACGAAGCCCAAGCCAGAACCGAAACCGACGCCAGCTTCGAGATTACAGAGCGCGGGCCCGGAGGAGAACTGCGCAAAGCCGGCCAGCGTTCCGAATACTTCCCAGCTTTCTACGTGGAACCAACCGCCGGAAACGAGACAGCATTGGGCTTTGACCTCGCCTCCGGGCCATCGATCCGCGCCGCGCTCGATCGGGGGCGCGATACCGGAGAAATGATTGTCACCAGCTACGCGGGGCTAACTGGCAGAAATTCCTCGGAACTCGGTCTTTTAGCCATAGTTCCGATTTACCAAAACAGCAGTAAACCGACTACCCTCGAATCCCGGCGCCAACTGCTGCAAGGATTTATTCTGGGCGTGTTTCGGGGTCAAGATATTTTCCAAACTTCTTTAAAAGGACGCAATACCGATTACCTCACCATTTATCTCGCCAGCGAGGTTCCAGACAAGCCAGAAGCACCGCCGCTGTTACCGCAGACGGTAGACCCCGTCCTCAAAAATTTCGCTGCCCAGAACCCGATCGAGCAATTTGCGCTGCTGTTCCAACCCGCCAGCGAACAAGTGCTTCCAGGATCGGCCCTTGCGTCAGAATATCTCAGGTCAAACTGCCCGATTGTGGACAATCCAGGCCCGGAGTATAAAGCTTGCCAAAGGCTGCTGAAAATTAGCGGCCGCCAGTGGTCTCTGTACGTGTCCGCAACGCCGGAAATTCGCAAGACTCGCAAGCACTGGCGCTCTTGGGGAACTCTGACGATGGGGATGCTGTGGACTCTGATTCCGGTGACATATATGCTGACAGCTTTGAGCCGCGCCGTCCAAATCGAAAAGCTAGCACAAGAAAGAATTCACCAAGCCGAACAGTTACAGGCTGCTTACCTACAGTTGGAACTCGAACAAGTTAAATCCGAGCAACTGCTGCTGAATGTTTTGCCGGCGGCGATCGTCCTGCGGTTGAAGGACAATGAACACAATATTGCCGAAAGTTTTGGGGAAGTAACTGTGATGTTTGCCGACATTGTGGGGTTTACAGAGCTTTCGTCGAGAATTTCAGCGACTGCGGTGGTGAAAGTGCTCAACGATATTTTTTCAGCTTTTGACCACTTGGCCGATCGCCACGGTTTAGAGAAAATAAAAACTATTGGTGACGCTTACATGGTTGTCGGCGGTTTACCTACGCCCCGCCCCGATCACGCCGAGGCGGTGGCAAATATGGCGATCGATATGCTGCACGAAATTCGGCTTCTGAGTTTAGATCATTCAGAACCTTTCAGCATTCGGATCGG
The DNA here is from genome assembly GCA_031399265.1 of Cyanobacteria bacterium SOY_34_metabat_3. GTDB lineage: Bacteria > Cyanobacteriota > Cyanobacteriia > Cyanobacteriales > Microcoleaceae > Microcoleus. Next base: position 76,387 of record JANNOR010000115.1, read on the forward strand.
GATTAGCACCGGCCCTGTAGTTGCCGGCGTCATCGGCTTAAAAAAGTTTATTTACGACCTTTGGGGCGACACTGTAAATATTGCTTCGCGCATGGAATCCCACGGGATTACCGGCTGCATTCAAGTCACCGCCGAAACCTACGAAATATTAAAGGATAAATACACTTTTCAGAGGCGCGGCGCAATTCAAATTAAGGGTAAAGGATACATGGTTACTTATTTGCTGACTGGTAAAAAAGATGATTGACACCGCCCAAAAACGGATACAAGCCTCCGATTTTGCGATCGGCTTTTAGACTTTCGATCGCCAAGCTAAGATATGATAAGCTCAAGGTATTATGTCACGCATACACCAAATGAGGAAAAACCATGACGACGCTGCTAATTCAAACCGAAAGCGTCCCAATGACGGTCAATCTCCCTGCGATCGAACCGATGACTGTTGAACAGTTCTATGAATTCTGTCTAGTTAATCGCGATTTGAGAATTGAGCGTACAGCCAGTGGGGAAGTGATCGTTATGGCACCAGCTTTTTCAGATACAGGGAACCGCAACTTCAAGATTGCCGTACAATTGGGGAACTGGGCAGAAGAAGATGGCACAGGTGAAGCGTTTGACTCCAGTGCAGGCTTTACCTTGCCCAATGGAGCAACTCGCTCCCCCGATGTCTCATGGATTAAACTAGAGCGCTGGAATGCCTTAACTGAAGAGCAAAAAGCCTCATTCGCCCCGATTTGTCCAGACGTTGTAATTGAATTGCGTTCTTCTAGTGACACTCTCAAGGGATTGCAAAAAAAGATGCAAGAATATATTGACAACGGTGTATCGCTCGGCTTGTTGATCGATCGCACAAACAGAAAAGTCTACATTTACCGTCCCGATCGCGAACCTGAAATCTTGGACAATCCTGAAACAGTCAGCGCCGATCCAGAGCTACCCGGATTTGTCTTGCGGATGGCAAAAATCTGGTGATTTAGATCGTTAAACCATACTCAAAGACATTAATTCATCGGTCATTTCAAAATTCGCCGTCACGCTTTGCACGTCATCCAAATCTTCCAGTGCGTCCATCAACTTCAAGAGCGATCGAGCTTTTTCAGGAGTGTCTATTTCCACTGTATTGCTAGGAATCCAGCGATTTTCCGATTGCAAAACTGCAAAGTTTTTTTGTTTCAAATGACACTCCCCCCTCTTTCATAGACTGGGATTCTTGGTTCATAGATACCTTATTTTTTAGCTCGAATCACTAAATCGATTAACTGTTCTCTTCCCCAGAGTTGTACCCCATTCGCTTGAGCCAGTTTATGAGCATTGGATGTAAACATACTGTTTGTAATAACGATCGCATCTTGCGCCCCGTAATACTTAACCGCACTAACCACTTCTTGCACGGCGGAATTTCCCACTTTTCCTTGATAGCGTTTTGCCTGGATAACGGTTTTATTGCGGGCTTTAGAGAGAATCAAGTCCGCACCAAAATCCCCCGTTTTGGGTGTCATTTCGACCGCATAACCGAGATTGCGGAAACAGCAGGCTAAAAATTCCTCAAACTCTTCTCCCGTCATGCGATCGACCTGATCGATTAAATACCCAATCTCTGCCACTTCTAACCGCGTAGAACCTGCTAAAATCTGCTTGAATTTTTTCAGCAGAATTGCACTCAACTTAGTAGAATGAGAATGAGAAGATAAGGGAGGAGCTTGTGATTCAGTATCTATTAAATTCGCAATCTTTGGCACGTCTAATCGCCCAGCAACTTTTAGGATTTTTTTAAAATTTTGCAGCATACTCGAACTCAAATTATTAGTAGAAGGAGAATCAGACGATAAAGAGGGAATTTGTGATTCAGCTTGGACTTCAGTTTGTGCTTCAGTGGGTGGCGGTACCGCATCCTCGATCGAAGTTGGCTGGGCTGGCTTTTGAGCTTGCTTTCTTTTGCTCAAAACAGCCCGTTGAATTGTCAGCAAAATTTTCCCCTCTTGTTGATTAATTTCACCGTCAGCCTCGATCATCTCAGTGCATCGCTTTAAAAGTGGTTCGGCAAAGTCAAGTTCGAGTTGTGCGAGTAAAATATCCAACTTGGGAAGTAATTTAGACTTATTTGTCACAGCTTCAATCTCAGCTAAAGTCCTGGGATTTAAATTCGCCGCTCGTAATTCCGGTAATAACTCATCCCATCGGGTGAATTTTTTGCTGGCATAGACGACATACACCAAAATCCAATCCATCACCGTTTCTTGTGCGATCGCTGTCTCTAAATATTGCTCACTTTCCGCTTGCAATACCTCTTGTAAATCTTCGAGCTTGGTTTCGATTTCCGAGGAATCGAGATGCGCTTCATAAAACCGACAAGCACCGTATCCCAGCGCGTAAATCATTGTCGCACTGGCGCTAGCATTAATTACCGCACCCGCCAAGGGAATATTGCTGACAAGCGTAACTCCAGCTTCTATCGCTAAATTGCTACCCAAGGACAAACCAAAAATAGCGACAACTTCTGCTTTGCGATCGCTCGATCGCAAATCCATGCCATAGGCGGCAGCAATTTGATAAACCAACTCGGCAGATAACGCCGTCATTGCCGCTAAATCCATGCCAGACAACGCCAAAGCCACGCCGGGAACTAAACTGCTCACCAAGCCACTTCCTGCCGCTAGCAAGGCTTTTTCCACCATCAAGTGATGTGCGATCTCTTCGGGTTTCTCGTGAGGATATTGGCGCTGTAACTCTCGAACTTGCGCCTCGGCATTTACGACATCAACAGCATCTATAGCATTAACTAACCAGTCGATTTTGAACTTTTGGGTCAGTTTTTTCAGGATAGGACTCTGCGAAATAAAAACTAGGGATGAACCAAAAAAATTGGGAACTTGCATTGCTGCACTTCCCGCACTCGCCGCTGCATTCCCCACCGCACTCGCGGTATTAACAACAATCTCACCTCCAGCACTGCTTGCTGCATTCCCCACCGCACTCGCGGTATTAACAATCGCACTTCCGGCAGTCCCTACCGCATTCCCCACCGCACTCGCAGTATTAACGATCGCACTTCCGGCATTCCCTACCGCACTCGCCGTTGCAGAGACGGCTCCGAACACGGAACCGAACCAATTGGATTTATTCCCTGGTTCAGCCTGCACCTCCGATTCGGATCGATCCTTGGTTTCTGATACTTCGGTTGCTGAGAGAACTTCTTCTGAGTGGGTGCTGTCTATTTTGCTTTCGTTGTTATCTAGCATGGCTTTACTGTGGGTTGAGATTTTCAATGCAGCTTCTTGAGCAATGCGTTGGATTGACACTCCCCCCTCGCGTACAGATGGGGATTCGTTTCTTAGTCATAGTGTAGCGCGATCGTCCTGCTGGCGATTTTTCGTCTTTTGCAGTGCCAGCAGGACGCTCCCGATCCCTCATCTTTCAACCATTAAACCATACTCAAAGACATTAATTCATCTGTCATTTCAAAATTCGCCGTCACGCTTTGCACGTCATCCAAATCTTCCAGCGCGTCCATCAACTTCAAGAGCGATCGAGCTTTTTCAGGAGTGTCTATTTCTACTGTATTGCTAGGAATCCAGCGATTTTCCGACTGCAAAACTGCAAAACCAGTTTGTTTCAAAACATCAGCCAGTTGTTCCAAATTAGGCACACCAATAAATACCTCTGCCCCTTCAGTATCCTCATCAATTGAGATCAAATCGTAGGATTCCGCAGCCGCCTCTAGGGACGCTTCAAACAACTGTTCTTCATCAATCGGGCCACGTACCGTACAAACCCCTTTATGGTCGAACATCCAGCCTACACAACCCATTTCGCCCAAGTTTCCGCCGTTTTTAGCAAAAGCTTCTCGCAAGTCAGCAGCCGTGCGGTTGCGGTTGTCTGTCAGCGCTTCAATCAGAATCGCAACTCCACCAACGCCGTAACCTTCGTAGCGAATCGCTTCCAATTCCGAACCTCCCCCCGCCAAGCCAGCACCTTTGGCGATCGCCCTTTCGATATTTTCACTAGGAATATCCGCCGCCTTGGCTTTTTCAATAGCCGTCCGTAGTTGAAAATTGCCCGCCGGATCGGGAACTCCGCTGCGGGCGGCGACAATAATTTCGCGAGATATTCTCGCAAAAACCTTGCCTTTAGCGGAATCAACTCTCGCTTTCTGGCGCTTAATAGTCGCCCACTTACTGTGTCCAGACATACCGATTTGAGATTTAAGATTTACAACGTGCGATCGACCTCAAATAATACTACCCTAATTCTCAGCGATCGGATGAACGTAGGGTGCGCACTGCGCACAGAGTAAAGAGTTAATTAAACCGGATCGTAGTTTCAGCGTCCGTCAGGTGAGAAGTATCGCCATTAAGTTCGATCGACCATTCTCCCTCACCCCGCACCACTTTCACCAAACAGCACAGAGAAGCGTTAATTTCCGTTTCAGCAACGCCCGCCAGCCCGATCGCCGTTCCCAAAACCGACGCACCGTGACCTACCAATAACATATCTTCGGGAAACTCAGCCGCCAGTCGTTTAGCAGTTTCCCCCGCCCTTTTGAGACAAGCTTCCGCAGTTTCGGGATAACTAGCAACACCGCCTTTGTAGGAAGCATCAATTCTGGGGAAACGGCTACACAAATCCTCAACAGATTCAGTTTCCGGCATTTCCGTCATCCATTCCGGATTCAGCCATTCGCACAATCCCCACTCTAGTTTAATTGACAAATCGAGAGCGACCGCCGCGTGATTTGCTGTTTGGACTGTTCGCAGAAAAGGGGAAGCAAAAATATGAGAAATTCCTTCACCTTTGAGGCGATCGGCGAGTTGTTTGGCTTGAACGTGACCATCTTCGGAAAGGTGGGGATCGTAGCGGTGTTCTGCGGTGAGAAACCAGTCGGGGTTAACGAAGTCGATGCGGTTTCCGTGTCGTGCGATCCAGACTGTTTGCGGCATGAGTTGGTTAGAATTTGGTTTCTAGGTGTAATATTATATCAAAGATGCTGAAGTTTATGAATAAGAATAAAATAGGGATGGAAGATGAAGTGCGATCGGAATATGATTTGAGGAAGTTGCGTGTAAGAAACGTCGGATCTGGACGAAAGAGTTTTGGCGGTGTAAATATTCATTTAGAACCGGATGTTGCAGAGATGTTTCCCGATTCTGAAGCAGTAAATGAAGCTCTGCGGTTTTTGATTAGAATTACTAAAGAAAACGTGGTATCTGAGAAATAAGCTTAAAGTCTTTTTAGCCAGTTTTCCAAGGATAAATTAATTAGGAAATCCAAAGGATTAGCTTCATTATTTTGCTTACTTATCTCAGTTACATAGTGTTTTAAATCCCAAGTTTGAACTTGCCAATCAGAAGCAGAATAACGGGAACCTACAGGCCAGTGACGAAGATAGGAATACTCATCTATTTTGCTAAGGGATAAAGCATCATTGGTCTTTCGGTTATAAATCGCCATTCTCCCAACCCTGTTACAGTTATCCCTCCAAGGGGAAAGAGGTAGCCATAACATGAGTGCTGGTCTAATATAACCTTCCCCAGCTCTTCTATCTACACAAATCTGAGCGCATAGTTTACTTTTACCTTTACCATAGCTAATGCTTTTAGAGCAAATTATTTCTTGCATACGGGTGTCAAATCTGAGAATATTCTCCCGAATTCTCCAGATTACCTGCTGTTCGTCATCAATAAACTTCTTGAGTAGATTCCGAAACTCTCTGGGTGGACTCGGTATATTGTCCGTGCTTTCTGTTTGCTGATATGTAATTTCTACTTGTGAAATCTGTTCATTATCTACATCTTTCAGTTGTAAATTTAAGTTGTCCTCAGAAAGAACGATCGCAAATTGCAAAAACTGAAAAAATAGCCCGTGATACTTCCTGTCTGTAAAATTATCCCTGTGAAATTTTGGCGTAATTGCTATCAAGCGAACGGGTTGAGCGTAATCCACGCGATCGGCAAAAGGCTTGTGTTCCAACAAAGCATCGTAATAACGGGTTAACTGCTGAACGACATATCTATCTTCGCCGTTTTTTAACTCCAGCACAACTAACCGTTTATTCTCGTCCACCGCTATAATATCGCATCTCTGCTCGTTGACCGTGAATTGTCGCTTGATGATTGTCAAAGCTAGCAAACTTTGCAAGTGAACTTCGACAAAATCCTCTAACGCTTCTTCACTTGCAAATTCCCACCCTGACCCTGTTTTTCTCAATGCGGCGCTGCTTAGCATTTTGACAATTCTTAAAGTCTTTAATTAATTTTATCGCAACTGTGCGTTATGGTGTCCACAACTATTTCACACTGCGCTAAAATTAAACCAGTCACTCTCTATTGTCCAATGGCTCAATCTATAGAACAACTCGACGCCCAAATTCAAGCCATGCCCAGCGATTCGGTTAAGGCGATCGTCCTTTCATGGCTGAATCAGTCCAACGGTAATCTCGGCGACTTTGAACGCCTAATCACAGAAATTGACACAGCAAACGAGGAGGAATATCAGTGGGGAGAAATTGACACAGCAAACGAGTTTCAACCCCTCAGTGAAGCACAAACGATCGCCCAAAGTCTCTCCGTCTTGCAAGATTACCAGACAAACAAGATGGGCCGAAGAGCACGATCGAGTTAAGGAATGGGCAGATAGTTTAGGAAGCGATGTTTTGGCTAACTATGCCAAAATAAAGTTACAAATTAAAGTTAACCATTTATCATAACTTTTATGACTGTTACACTCACTTTACCCCCAAAAATCGAAGCACTGCTGCGCCAACGGGCTGAAAGTACAGGACAAGATATGACCAGCATTATCCTGGCTGTTCTCGCCTTCGGCCTTAGCTTTGATGAAAGCGATTTCTTCGAGGCATTAGAAGGGATTCAGCGTGGACTTGATGACTTCGATCGGGGTCAATTTTCTAGTCTGGAAGATTTTGTCGATCGACAAAACCAGAAATACGGACTTTCTTTGGAAGCATGATTTATCGCATTGACTTTTCCAGTACAGCTCAATCTGAAGCTGATGCAGCGTTTCTGAATTTTTCCCAATTCACGACTCCCGATCGCGCTCAAGCATGGTATCAAGGCCTGATCAAAGCGATTTCCTCACTCCAACAAATGCCCCGTCGTTGTGTTTTCGCCCATGAAAACGCATTTTTCAGCCAAGAGATTCGCCAGCTTCTATATGGAAGTGGTAAAACCACATATCGCATACTATTCACTATTCTTGACGATCGACCCATACTAACGGTGAGGATTATCCACATTCGCAATGCACTCCAGCGTGCGATTGGCGAACCCCAAGATGAGGCATAATCTTATGCTTAGCTTATCTATTTTTTGGGAAATAAGCGATCGTGAATTCCATTTACCGACAACTCTTCTTTCTTCCAGTCCGCGAAGGCGGACATTGTTTGTATAGTCGCGAATGACCTTCGCCCCGTAAGTTACATTCGCCCCCTAACTCGCAGCATCTTATTTCCGCCTTTCTGAAACTCGTAGGGAGCCTCTTCAATTCCCACACGAAAATTTCGGTTTTTCAATTCGGCAATCACTGGGTTTAAGCGCTCGGATTCCTCCCCGCTAAAACTCTGCAACAGCGGAAATACCCGCACTTCCTTGGCGACACGACACATTTCTGCGATCGCTTCAATATGAAATTCTTCCGAAAGCAGATGAGAATAAGCAAATAGAAAATGGCTGCACAAAGCTAAATCGAATTGACCGTTCTCGAAAGGCAAAACTGGCAGCTCAGCAGTGATGTAGCGGCCTTGTTGCAAGCCAGATGGAAAATCTTCTAAAAATTCCTGCATCGTCTTCATCCGCACTTCGCCTAGCTGATATGGCGATTCAAAAGTGTTCCACAGATAGCCATCTACATTTGCCTTGACGCCGTCAATCACAGTTTGATATGTTTCTTGGATGCGATCGCCAATTTCCACCGCCGAAAACTGATAAACTGGATCGCAAGAAATTACCTTTCTACCTTGGCGAGTCATTTCGGCATTGAAACTTGCTGGGCCGCCCGCACAGTCAAGAATTGCTAGCTTGAGGTCAGTTGATGTCAAGCTAAACATTCCGATATATTCGTCCAAGCAGCGACCCCAAGGAATCACCTTATCCAGCTTAAGTCCCACGTATTTTTGACTCGCAAATAAGAGCAGATAATTATTATATCAAGAAATTGGCGCAGGCTTTACATTTTCTTTACAAACCGAGGGCGAAATTGCCAAGTACGATCGCACAATGTTTATGATTCCACCTCTGGATTTTGCAGCGCAGCGAGGCTAGACTTGACAACAGAGAAAATAAATTAACATCAATTAACCAAATCGCTCTCAATTATGGGCATCGCTCCAAGCAGGAAAGAAAGATGAAACATACCGTTCAAACCGCCACAAGTCTGAGTTTGTCAGCAGTGCTGCTACTGAGCAATGCTTTGCCCAGTATAGCTCAGTTGCCAGCCATCAGAACTCCTGCGCCCGCTCGCAATCCAACTCGGTCGAGAGTTCCGCCGCCGCCGCCTCCGGGTTCGAGTTTGCCGCCGATCGGCAATTTGGGTTCGCTGACACAAGAAGCAGCTTATACTTTAGGCCCGGGCGATCGTATTGCTTTAGATATTTTCGGCGTCCCAGAATTTAGCAAAGAATATCAAGTATTAGTTGATGGGACACTTAACTTGCCAATCATTCGCAGCGTCTCAATTCAAGGGTTGACACTGCAACAAGCCGCTACCGTCATTACCAAGCGATACGAACCCTTCATCAATGTTCCCGTTGTCACAGTAACTTTGATGGTTGCTAGACCCCTAAATATAGGAATTGCGGGTGAAGTTACTCGTCCCGGTTCCTACAAAATTAATCCTGTCAGAGAAGGAACCGGAGGAGGAGTAAAATTCCCGACTTTGATGGAAATGCTGCAACTTGCAAAAGGCGTGACATCAGCAGGAGATATGCGAAGAGTCGAAATTCGCCGTCCCCGCCGAGGCGGCCCGGAGCAAGTTACTACTGTTAATTTGCAGGATTTTTTAGACACGGGAAATTTGCGCCAAGATGTCACGATTCGAGATGGAGATACAATTTTTGTACCGACAGCAAGTGCTCTGAATACTCAAGAAGTCCGTCAAAGAGCCAGTGCTAATTTTTCCGCTGATATTACTAAACCGATTGGCGTGGTAATTGTCGGGGAAGTGAACAGGCCGGGGCCTTATACTATATCTGCTGCTGATTTGCGATCGACCAACCAACAAACAGACCTGAGTTTTGTCAGCATCGAGCAACAGCAGGGAGCCGTTGTCGGTTTACCCACCATAACTAGAGCGCTCAAAATTGCTGGCGGTATTACCACTGAAGCTGACATTCGCCGCGTGCAAATCCGCCGCCAAATCAGAGGAGGTACTGAACAAACTATCATGGTAAATCTCTGGGATTTGCTGCAAAAAGGTGATGCAACCCAAGATGTTTTGCTGCAAGAAGGAGATAGCATAATTATCCCGACAGCACCTGCTGTAGACTTAGCGGAAGTTTCTCAAGTCGCAACTAGCAGTTTTGCGCCGAACGCGATCAGCATCAATATTGTAGGAGAAGTAATTAGGCCTGGGGCTTTGCAGGTGCGGCCGAATACTTCGCTGCATCAAGCTTTGCTAACGGCTGGCAGTTTTAACCAATTGCGAGCGAAAAAAGATAAGGTTGAGTTGCTGCGTTTGAATCCCAACGGTACTGTTTCTCGCCGCACTATCGAGGTGGATTTTGCTCAAGGGTTGAATCCTGACAATAATCCAACTCTCCGCAACAGCGATGTGATTCTCGTAGCGCGATCGGGCTTTACTAGGGTAGCAGACAATATCAACACTTTCTTGCAGCCTGTTACAGGAGTTGCAGGTGTCATCAACACTGTTAGCGGCGTTTTTACTGGGTTTCAAACAACTATCAACGCTTTTCAGAACTTATTTTTGGGAGGAGACTTCGATCGGCGAAATCAACTCAGACAGCTTCGCCAACAACGCGAAGATAGACAAGAGCAACGTCAAGATAGACTGTTGGAAAGAGAGTTGCAACGTCAAGAAAGAGACCGGCAAGCAGAAGACAGACAGCTACAAAGAGAGCTACAACGTCAAGAAAGAGAGCGGCAAGCAGAAGAAAGAGTGCGCCAAGCAGAAGACAGAAGACTGCAACTTGAAGACAGACAGCGACAAATCGATCTGCAAAATCGACAACTCCAGATTCAGCAAATGCAGCCGCAGCAGATTCAGCCTATTCCTTGAGGATTAAAAAACAGAATACTCAGCTCCCCGACTTCTTTAATAAGTTGGGGAGCTAATATCAATCATTCAGGATGGATGCAAAATTGCTCGAAATTGCGATCGTTTTTTCTGGACAATTAATTAACTTTTCACCCCCAACAATTCCGGCTGCAAAACCTGATTTAATTTGCCGCTGCGAAACCCCTCCAAATCCAAAGTCGCGTACACAAAACCAAACTCTTGAAACACCGCCACCAATCCAGGCAAATCTGCATTTAAAATAAACTGCTGAATCTCCTCGGCTGGTAACTCAATCCGCGCCGTATCTCCATCCGATCGCACTCGCAGATTTTTTAGCCCCAACTGCCGCAAATATCGTTCGGCGCGCCCGACTCTTTGCAACTTCGCAACCGTGATTTCTTCCCCGTAAGGAAAGCGCGAACTCAGACAAGGCTGTGCCGGTTTGTCCCACCAAGGCAAACCCAACTCTCTTGCTAATTGTCGCACTTCAAGCTTAGTAATTCCTACTTCTGCTAAGGGCGATCGCGCGCCCCGTTCCTTTGCCGCCACAATCCCCGGACGATAATCCTTTAAATCATCAGCATTAACCCCATCCACCACATAAGGATAACCCTTTTCTAGTGCTAGCGGTTTCAAGGTATCGTGCAATTCACTTTTGCAGAAATAGCAGCGATTAACCGGGTTAGAAGTGTAATTAGGATTTGCCATTTCCTGAGTTTCTACTTCTGCGTGAACGATGCCAATTTCTGCTGCTTGAATCCGCGCATCTTCTAAATCTTCCGGTAGCAAAGATGGCGAAACTGCCGTCACAGCCAAAGCGCGATCGCCCAACACGTCAAAAGCGATTTTTGCCACCAAAGTGCTGTCAATTCCGCCTGAGTACGCAATCAGCGCCCGTTCCATCTGCGCGAAGATATCTTTTAATTGTTCGAGTTTTTCCACTAACATAATTTCAATTTTGATTACCGTTATTCTGGATCGATGCCGAGGGCTGCTAATCGCTCCAAAAGTTTTTGATTGCGCTGTCTTTCCTGTTCCAGCAGCGTCTGGGCGGACTCTTTATCTTGCTGTTCGCGATCGGCCCTTTGGCTTTCGGCTTCAGCCCTTTGGCTTTCAGCGACCGCCCGCTGGCGTTCATTTTCCGCTCGTTCTTCCGGCCACAAAAGCAGCTCGCCCGCCGCATTCCACCAGCGCAGCCAATTTCCTGTTCTACCTTCGCGAGTTCCTTGCCAAACTCCCAAAAATAGATTTAATCCAGGTATTAAATAACGGCCGTTTTCATCAGGATTTTGATTGTCGTAGCGCTCGGATTCCAGCGCGTAAACTTCTATTCTGCCTGTATGGGGTCGAAAAATGACATAGCGGGGAACTTTGATTACTTGTTCGTAAAAAAACCACTTGCCGATTTCTTCTGTGTGTTCGACAGAGTATTCCTCGCCGTAAGTAGCTGATAGAAATTCCATCACTACAAAAGGGACTGTTCCTTCGCTATGAGGCGTGTAACTGCGGCGGGGATAGCTGTGCGGCCAAGGTTGAACCGGCTGCACGTACATCCAGTCTGGGGCTTTGCAAATAGTACGATCGTCCACAGCAGCGCACAAAGCAAAATTAGACACTATTAGTGCGTCTTGCGTTAATTCCGGGGAGTCAATTACAGACTGGCGCAAACCGTTAGAGATTAAAGGATGTTCTATATTTTCCACGGGGTCATCTGGTAGAATAAAATCATCTGGAAGCAGCGGCCAGGTAATTTTTAGCTGCGATATCGGTTTGTGAATTACAGCAGTCATAAGTCACCTCATTTTACCAATAAAAGTTTGAGTTTTATTCGAGATTGGCGATCGACAACCTTCTCTATATCTTAGCGCGCTGATTCCATAATAAAACTCGTTTGTAGTGAGTGCTAAAGTCCTCACTGCAAACGATTATCCCGGGCGGTGTCGAATGCGCGTTTTAAAATTCGCGGCGGGAAAATATGCCGATCGCAATTGACAGCAGCAGCACCACATACAGCAAACCGTAGGCAGCATCTGTAATCAAACCCGCCAAGTAAGGTACTTGTCCGTAAACAGCATCATTTCTCAAATTAAATCTGGCTAAATCCGGCAAAACCAGATAAAGTCCCATCATCAATTGTTCAATACCAGGATTTTTAGTTAGCTTGCCCAAAGCCACTAAATCCCGCGTCGAATGTCCCATCAAATAAACGCCAAATGTCAGTAAAGTTGCCAACAGCGAACTGCTGAAAACCCCAAATAAAATCCCGACACCGGCCATGAGACACAGTTCAAACCAGACGAACAGCGAAGCAATTAAAATGCTGCCCAAAGGGAAAGGAATCCGGCTCAAACTCAGAATAGCCAGATACATAACAGTCATTGCTGCTACAAGCACCGCCAGCACCGCCGACAGCCCTAAGTGCTTGCCGACAATTAACTCAGCCCGACTTATCGGTTTGGCAACTAACAGGTAAACAGTCCGCTTTTCAATTTCTTTGTTGACCAGTCCGGTAGACACAAAAACGGTCGCAATTAGACCGAGGATGCTCATCGCGGCCAAACCGATATCTAAGATAATTTTCTTCTCGGTTGTTGCCGCCAATTCCGGTATCAACCGTACCGAGGCTCCCATCAACAAAGCAAAAATAATAATTAAGTAAAGGATGCGATCGCGAATTACTTCCCAAAATACATTGGTCGCGATTGTTAATATTCTTCTCAAATTCATTTGGGAATTGGGAATTGGGAATTGGGAATGGGAAATTGGTCGATAGAGACTTACGCAAAGCCTCTATATTGCAGGTTTGCAGTGCGCACCTTACTGCTTGGGAATTGGTAAATGAGATAAAATTACAGCAGAATCATCTCCTGCTGTATGTTTGCATTTAGCTGCGAGATTATCAAACTTGACTGTCTCCCGGAGTTCCATCTTTTTTTAGTCCCGGTTTAGAGCGTTTGATAGCGTCGCAGGTTACAGTCGCCCGATTACCTGCATCGAACACCTCGCAAGATTTGGTAAACGAATATATTTCCGGTCTAAAAACCAGCCCCAGCCAAGTTGCCTGCATCTCTAACTGATAGCGGGACTGTCCTTGGACGATCGAAGTTTTGACATCCCAGCTCGCATCTTCTGGAACTATCCCAGTCGTTTTTAACGCTTGATTTTTTAGAAAAAATCGCTCGTTGTCAATATCTATTAACATTTGCTCTATCTGGGGCCAAGGTTTTGTGCGGGCTTCGTCCCGCAAGTATCGCTCCATTGCATTGAGGATGACAACTCCTCGGGAGCGATTAATAGTTGGCTGTTGAAATGTCACCACATAATCGCTTTGCCTCAAATCCTGCGATAAAACGCTCGGATATTGTTGTATCCAACCTTGAATCAAAAAGTGAAATCCAAACCAACAGGAAAACAGCAGGTGAATTAGGGTAATCATCAAAAACTGAGGGCGCACCAACGACCTGATACCTTCCCGTTTTGACTCGCTATTCCAAACCTCTATTGTAGCAAGAACTACTACTGCTATAATGGGGCCGGATATCCATGCTATTTCCTTCCTGTCCGACGGCAATCTGATCAGCAACCACAAGCCAATTAAAAAGCTTGTCACCCACGGACTCAGACTTACTCCTTTAATCACAAAAGGTGCTTGGCTGGTTAGCAAACCCATTGAAAGCGTAAAAAACAACCAGCTCATATCAAAAATCAGAGTTCTCGTCGGCCAGTCAGTGACTGCCGCCACCGACAGCAAAGCTAAAAAGATGCTGAGCAGTAAAGGCGTCTTCCAGTGGACAACTTTAGGCGGAATCATCGCCTTTTGGATTTTTTTATTGGTTTCCCAAAGGTTGTTTGTCAGCTTAGTGAGTTGCTGAGTGACATCCAAAAATTGCTTCATCATAGATTTCAATTATTGACGCTTTGGAAAAACAACACGGTTAAAATAACGACATTACTAACAGTGTGAGCGATTAAAATTCCGCCAAACTGGGTAGTTACTTGAAAAGTCTTTTTGGGAGGACGGCGGGTGAGGGTAGCTGGGCCCAAAAACTGAGGCTTGGAAGCTTTTTTATTTCCAGCAACCATGTTTTCTACGATTTGTAATCCCTGCCATTTGGCGAGAAAAGTTATTGCTAATACTGAAACTGCTATCATAGTTATTGGGCCGTAAATATCCTGCCCTCCCCCTAATAAGATGTAACCGATCAGCTGTTCTCGCAGATCTTTGGAAATAACGCTTTCTATGCCGAAGAAAACTAACCAACCTACGAAAGTGCAGGCTAGATTGAGGATAGCTGTATATTCAACGCTGGTTTTGGGGCCGAGTTTAAGTAGTTTTTGCAGAAACCACGATTCGATCGCGATCGCCAAAAACATAATTAAAATTTGCACCAAAACAGTCCGAAATGGGAAAACACTCGCAATCATAGAAAAGCTCGGTAAGTGGGAAACTCAGCGTATGAAAGACCTGAGAGGGAAACTCTAAGGGGGACTTTAGTCCCCGTCAATCCCCTTTCGGGGGTTGGAGAGCTATGGTTGCCTCTCCAACGAGGTATGGTTGCCTCAATCTCCCTTTCGGGGTAATGTTGGCCTCGACCTGGTTATAAAGGCTTGTTAAACCTGCAACACTGTTTCAGTGACTTTAAAACTGTTTAATTGCAGATGATAGAGCGGAAAACTGGCGTCGTATTCAAGGAGTATCGTGACCTAAATAACGTCTCCTCGCGATCGAGGGGTCTGATCAGAACAGCTTGCAATTTCTTACAAGCTCAGTGGCCTTGATTCCCTGAGTTCCTGACAAGGATTCAGGTATATTAGCCCGTGTTAGAGCTTAATTGTACATCACAAGCACCATAATCTTAACCGCAGGTTTGAGTTAATGATTGGGTTTCATCGCCCAAGAGTAAAATAGGGGGGTTAAGGTTGTATCGTATAATCTTTTGAGATGCGCCAACAGAATGGAAACATTAAACATTTAATGCGGGCGATCGAATACCCACCCCGAGACAGACTCAAATAACTGCTGATTATGGTAAGGAATGGCATTGGTATTCGGACAGCCTCATCCCGCTCGGAACGCGCCGAGGGTCAGATTCACGTCTATGACGGCGCAGGGAAAGGCAAGTCTCAGGCAGCTTTGGGAGTAGTGTTGCGCTCGATCGGGCTGGGTATCAATTCGGACTCGCCCACGCGAGTTTTACTGCTGCGCTTTCTCAAAGGCCCCGGCCGCTCCTACGACGAAGACGGGGCAATAGAAGCCTTGCAGCGGGCATTTCCGCACTTGATCGACCAAGTGCGGACTGGCCGAGCCGAATATTTTGGGGCCGAAGCAATCACCCGCTTCGATCGCGCCGAAGCTCAGAGAGGCTGGGATATCGCCAAAGGAGCGATCGCCAGCGAACTCTATTCCGTCGTAGTGCTAGACGAACTAAACCCTGTACTGGACTTGGGTTTGCTCCCAGTTGACGAAGTAGTCCAAACCCTCAAAAACAAACCAGAATATTTAGAAGTAATCGCCACAGGTCGAGCAGCCCCCGCAGCTTTGTTAGAGATTGCTGACTTGCACTCAGAAATGAAGCCTCACTATCACCCCGCAGCGGCAGAACATAATATTTCAGGTATCGAAATATACACCGGAGCGGGCAAAGGCAAGTCAACAAGCGCTTTGGGCAAGGCTTTGCAGGCGATCGGCAGGGGTATCAGCCAAGACCAATCCCACCGCGTATTAATCGTGCAGTGGCTCAAAGGTGGTACCGGTTATACAGAAGATGCGGCGATCTCCGCTTTGCGCCAAAGTTACCCGCAGCTAGTAGACCACCAGCGGTGCGGCCGAGATGCTATAGTTTGGCGGGGACAACAGCAAGAGCTCGATTGCATCGAAGCCGAACGCGGCTGGGAAATTGCTAAAATGGCGATCGCCAGCGGCTGGTACAAAACGATTATTCTCGACGAACTCAATCCCACAGTAGACTTAGAACTGCTGCCGGTAGAGCCGATCGTCGAAGCACTGCTGCGGAAGCCCCGCGATACAGAAATTATTATCACCGGGCGCTGCCACAAACCCCACGCTTACTTTGACTTAGCAAGCGTACACTCGGAGGTATACTGTCACAAACACTACGGCGATCGGGGCGTAGAACTAAAGCGGGGCGTAGACTTTTAAAGCCCGCAGCGGTACGAAGTTCGATCGTACCAAAATTATTTAAAGACGACCCTGCCTGGGAAACCGAAAATTGCCACATAGCCTTGTCACAAATTTCCCAATTTTCCTTGTCTTCCCGATCGGGTCGATCGACCTTTTATAATCTTTAATTTCCTCCCCCGGACGCGATCCCCGACCGCCAATCCAGAATGGAACATTCAGAATATCAGCCGCGTCTTGTTGAGCGTGGGCACCTGAGACTCTGGAAAATAATTATAAAAGGGTGAAGGCATTGAAAATAAAAGCTTACAAGCAAAAAGTCCGCGAGGGAGAAAGTCTAGACAGGGTTAACGCAACTAGGCTAGACTTGCGGCTGGCAAACAAGTTAAACTACAGCGGCATCCAAACATTCGGTGTTCTAGGCAGTGTCTGTAGTCGCGAAAGCGATGACCAATTAAGTAGAGGAGTGAAGCTGTAATGACAACGTTAGATGACAATCCTAATTCAATAGATTTAAACCTTCCGGGACTAGGCCCGGATACAATCTTTGCCCAAGCCGGGGCGGATTTTGTCAGAACTGCCACCCTGGGCGGCAGCTTAATATTTGGCCAAGCCGATAACGATACTCTCATTTCCGTCGGCCCGAACGATACTCTGGTCGGCGGCGCAGACGAAGATTCCATCAGATCCCAGCGCAGTCCAGCTTTGCTGTTTGGCGACGCAGGCTCGGATACGATCGTCGCTGAAGCCCGGGCTACCATGTTCGGCGGTTTGGGAGAAGACTTCCTCCAAGGTACTGTCGAAGCTAACCTCATGTTTGGTAATGAGGGCTCAGATACGATGCTGGGAGGGGCGCAAAGAAGAGACTCCCTCTACGGCGGCAAGGGCAATGACTCCTTGGGCTTCTTCATCGCAGGCGGCGGCAACAACCTCGGTCTTCCCTTGTCCGGCGTCGGCTTCAGCGGCAATGAAGGCAGCAACTTCCTGCGGGGCGACTTGGGCGACGACTTGGTTGTAGGTATCAACCAAAGAGATACTCTGTTCGGCGGTAGAGGCAAGGACACCTTGCGCGGTGCGGGCAGCAGCAGCTACCTGTCTGGAGATTTGGACGATGATATCTTATTCGTTTCCAACGTTACCCAGTCCAGCCCCTTTGCTCCGACCACCGTCATCACTGTCGGCATTGAGAAAACCACTTTGCTAGGCGGTGCTGGCAACGATTCTCTCTACGGCTCGGTCGGCAATTTTGGTGAAGGCAGAAACTTGTATGACGGCGGCGAAGGCAACGACACGATCAGGGTTTTTGCCACGCTGGATACCGCCAAGGGAGGTTTAGGCGACGATTTTATCGTGTCGGTGTCGGTGCCGAATATATTCTCGCCCCTAGGTGGCAGTAGTAATTTTCCAGGCTTCGCAGGTCGCAACTTGCTCGATGGCGAAGAAGGAAACGACACGATCGTTGCAGCTTTTTTAACTGATACCATGATCGGCGGTGCAGGCAATGACAGCCTCAGCGGTACTTTTAATCAAGCCTCCGGTGGAGACGGCAACGATACTCTCGATGCTACCAAGGCCACTTTTGCTGGCACTGGTACTGCTTTGGTTACTCTCGACGGCGGGCTGGGCAACGATCTGTTAATTGGCTACACAAATCCGACTGGCAGCACCTTCACCGTCACCAACCTGATGAACGGTGGCGCCGGTGATGACAGAATCATCTTTGGCACCCCGCGCGATCGGATCATTGGCACGTTAGACGGTAACGACACCATCTCCTACGCTACTGGCGTCACCTTTACTGGCACAGCGGTAAACATCATTACCGATAACATCGGCGCCAACTTCATCACTGGCAGCAACGGTACAGATGTCATCACTACTGGTGCCGGCGACGACATTTTGTTCGGCGGCCCATCCAATCTTCCCACTCCAGGAGTTGACGGGAACGATACCTTAGATGCCGGGGCTGGAAACGACACGCTGTTGGGCGGCTTTAACGAGGACCTATTGATCGGCGGCGACGGCAACGACTCTCTCGGGGGCGGGCCTGGTGCAGACACCCTGATTGGTGGCAGCGGCAATGACAGCTTCTACTACAACAACTTTGGCGAGGGCCTCCAGCTCGGCGCCAACAACGCGCCAGTGGGTAGCAACCCAGACCAAATCGGTGATTTTGTGGTCGGCCAAGACAAGATAATCTTGAGTCAAAGTAGCTTCCAGTTGCGTCAACAGACCGCTGGGTCATCTCGAATTGCTTCTAACTCGTTCTTAGTGGTTGATACTGGTGTATACCTCGATTCAGGAAATCCGGGAGCTGCTTTCGGACCAATCCTTGTTTATGAAGCCCAACTGGACGTAGACAATAACACCGGTCGCTTACGTTACGACCCCGACGGTTCTGGCCCGTTGGCAGCCGTTACACTGGCAAACCTCAACGGCAAACCAGGCTTGACGGTGACTGATATTATCCTGATTTAATTTAGGTGGTAGCGGGTCGGAGTGGATTTCAAAAAAGCCATTGCCCGCGCCAACTCTAAAAACTAATTGTCTGATGTTTCGAGCTAGGGATCTGAATCCCTGGCTTTTTTATTGGCATGGGGAATTGGGCATGGGGCATGGGGCATTGGGCATGGGGCATTGAAAGAAAGGGCAGATTCACCGATCAATTTTGCCACCCATCAATAATCTTGATAAACCCGCCCCCCAACTCAAAGACGATATAATTGACATATGAGTAAAAGTCGATTATTGTAGCCGACTAATATTCTGTTTTGTCCTTGAAAAAAAGTTATTAATAGTGAAACTGCCCAATGGTCATCTAGCAGATTTAGGCAATAAAATAGAAGAATATTCTCTAAATCCGAATCATCAAGAAGGAAAAAATAAAGCTATTTTGTTTGCCAGTAAGTTAGGCATTACCCTAAAAAATGCTGAAATGCTCAAACAGGCTTTAAAAGAATCTGCTATCAACGAAGATGTTGTTATTCAGAAAAACAATGAATACGGAACATATTACAACATGAAATTCTGGCTAAAAACCGCAGTAGGTGAATCTCTGATTCTAGCAGCTTGGATCGTCCGCTCAGGTGAAACTTTCCCCAGATTAACAAGTTGTTATCCCGTCAAAAAGTGAGGTAAAAACAATGAAAACAATTAAAGACCTAGATATTGTTGCTTTAACTGAAGATTTAGAAGCAACCCATTTTGAAACAAAACAAATCATTAAATTATATAAAGGACAAGTAGGAACAGTGGTGATGGAATTTGATGGCAGTGCTTATGAGGTAGAATTTTCTCATCAAGATGGTACAACTTATGCGATGGAAACAATTCCCGCCACAAAATTAATGCTTTTACACTATGAGTTAGTAGAATCTGTAGGGGCGGTTAGCCGATGAATTTGGCCACCAATAATTTTTATAACCCAATACGGTTCACTTAACACTATTTATGCGCCGGAGATCCCCCTAAATCCCCCTTAAGAAGCTATGCTTTATAAACATCTTTCTTAACAATAAAGTTGACAAAAATCAACATCTGTGCTTTTGAACGATCGGGCGATCGCCCAGGAATGAGGTTAAAATGATCAATCAATGGGTAAGACAAGAATTAGAAAAAACTCAA
>JANNOR010000161.1:0-9963 GCA_031399265.1 Cyanobacteria bacterium SOY_34_metabat_3
ACAGATTGGAGCAAGAATTAAGATTGTAGGTGCTCAGTGGAAAGAAAAAAACGTGCCTCAAATTTTAAGACTCAGATGTGCGTACTTAAATAATGAGATTAAAATGGGTAGTTATGCTTAGTTAAAAAGCGGGATGCTCCCCTGTGATTTCTGGTTCCCGACAAATGGCTAAAGATTCTTTGTGGTAATGGATTGCTCGTTCATATTTTCCAAGATAGTCGTAAGCTAAGCCTAAATTTCCCAGAGAATTTGCTTCCCCTTGGCGGTTTTGAATGGCTTGATAAACAATAAGGCACTGTTGCCAGCACTGAAAAGCTAGAAGAACCTGGCTAATATAATATTGATCGACTCCCCAATTCAATAAAATATCGGCTGTCTGTTTTCTGATTGCTGTAGGCTGCTGGTCAGTACCTAGAAATTCTCCCAGTTGTAAGGCAACGTCAATTAAAAAATTAACCACATCTTGGTTGCCACTGTCATCAAATTCTTTAGCAACCTCGATTATCGTTTGCACAAGTCCGGGATTGAGTAAGTCAAAGTGTGCGTTTAATATTTGTTGTTCTTCCCCACTGGGGCATTTGAGCAATTTTTGGATAAGTTGCCAATAGGCGGCGCTGCGATCTTCGTACATTGTTGTTTTTCTTCTTTCTATGCGAACGTGGGGAGTATTTGGGATGCTATCTGATAGCCGATCGACCAGGTTTGTTAAACTATAAAATGTTCAAAAATCACATTCGTGCATAAACTCATTATTTATGGTATAATTTAATTCCACCTTAACTTACCATGATAAATTGCCTTGGATTATAACTTTGATTGGAATCCAGCCAAAGAAAAGCAAAATATTCGCAAGCATCAATTAAATTTCCGTTTGGCATCAACTGTTTTCCGCGATCGCTCTCAATTAACAATCTATGATGAAGAACACAGTCAAGATGAAGATAGATGGATTACCATAGGCTTAGATGAAACAGGAGTTTTAAGGGTTGTTATCCATACCTTTGAACAAACCGATCCCACCTCCTGTATAATTCGGATTATTTCAGCCCGTAAAGCTAATTTCACTGAAACCCAAGCTTATCAACAGAGGCAATTATGAAATCAGAGTATGACTTTTCCAAAGCAGAACAAGGCAAGTTTTACCATCCTGATGCTACCTTTCATTATCCCATTTATCTCGAACCAGATGTCGAGGAATTTGTGACTAAAATTGCTGAGCATAAAAAGATTGAAGTGCAAGTTTTGGTCAATGAATGGCTGAGAAATAACATTAAACTCATTCAAAGTATTGAGTAGGTTAGAAATCCGGCTTCTTAAAGAAACTAAGTTTCTATCTTCCCGGTTACTGTTTTTCCACCACATCAAAACTTTGATAAAAAACTTGCCAATTGCCTTGCTGTTCCAATTGTTCAAATAACTCCTTAATCCGTTCAGCATTCCATTCTGGTAATTCTTCCTCTTGGTGGGGGGTTAACCAAGGCAAACTCAAAGGCTTCTCCAAGGCAATTGCTAAAAACTCCTCATTTCCTGCTTCTCCAAACATAAAATTTTGCTTGTTGTAATCTGCCCAAGAATCCTTTTGAGGAAACCAAGTTACCCTTTTTTCCATAATAGAATTCGGTGCATAGCCTGATGATGGACAGAGTAAAGATTGACCCTCCTTGCTGCGATTCAACAACAGCAATTGATAATTAGAACGTTCTAAATTTTCTAAATTAATCTCCATCCAAAGCGACTGATTTGCCGGAATCTTTAGCGTAATTTTCTGTACCGAAGGGGGAGGTGTTTGCCGAACTAAGCCTCTATTTACCTGCACGGCTGTCATTTCCTCTTCGGTCAAAAACTGTAGCCAATTGGAAGGCGATTTAGCTTTTTCCTGCAAAATTTGCCAGCCATTTTCATCAAGCCACCGCAGGTACTTGTGCTTCCACAGCCACTTATAAGCCTCTTTCCAAGGACTAAATTTTTTGTGACTCTCTTCATCCTCTTTTCCTTTAAGTGTCCCCCCTGCTTTAAGATTTAACAACGCCTCAGTATTCACGCCATCCGCTTTCATCTCTTCTTCGTAGGCTTTATGAACTACCTCAATCACTTTCCGAATGGTTTGACTTATTTTCTCTTCGCAATAATCGGGTAAATCCTTTTTCATTAGTTTAGCAATTTCTTGATGAGTGCTTACTCTGTTATCCGGGTGATTCTCCGGGGCGAATCGCTTAAGGAAACAAACCCTCTGCTCAGTCAGATTTGCACCGAACAGCGATTCAGCGATTTGGTTTTGAAAATTTTGCTTGAGATTCAGATTCATACATCCACTTCCATAACTCAGCCTTATCAGCTTATCTTAGCAAGCTTTTATCTACCTGGCAACTCCTTAGCGCCAAGTCATTATTTAAAATAATTTGCCATAATTTGGGATTATTTGCAATTATTTAATTACTCAAAATTATAATTTGTTTTCATTAACAATTATTTGAAATTAACTAGACATTATTTAGGAGTGAGTGTCATCGTAAAGACATCCCAAACACACCTCTAAAAAATATGCCAACACAAGCGCAAAAAAGATTCAATCCCTACGCCACTGTAACTGGGATTGCCGAACTTTTAGCAACCGAAAAAGATTGCCTAAACGCATTATGGCAACGAACTCACTATCAATTTGAAAAACAACCGAGTACCTATGACCCCTCAGAACATGAAGAAAAGCTGATTCAACGAGCAGTACAACTGCAAAATGAAGGCTTCACCGTCTATGTTGAAAATCAAAATTCCTTCAAATATAAAGGTCAAATGTTTGATATCTGCGTTGCCGGCAGACCTGATATCATTGCTATCAAAGATGATTGGGCTGTTGTCGAAGATATCAAAACCGGCAAGCGTAAAGATTCCCATAAAATGCAAGTGCTTCTCTATATGTCAATTTTGCCATTTGCGCCGGAAACCAAAAATCTGTTTAAAGGTCACATTCCGCACGGGCGCTTAGTTTATCGAGATGGCATTTTAGATATTCCCAAGTGGTATGTTAATGAGGAATTTAGACAGCGTTTGCAGCAGTTAATTGCCATGCTTTGTAATTCTCAACCTCCCAACCCAAAACCTAGCGATTGGGAATGTCGCTATTGTAAGGTTCCTTCTGCCTGCTGTTCTGTAAAAATAAGCCGAGGAACTGATTTATTTGCATAAGTTGAGTGCAGGAAATACCGTAATGGCGACAACCGATAGGTAAAAAGTTGTCGCTATTAGAATCAAGTCCGCCTACATTGCTTTGACTGACGGCGTTGCAGTATAATTTCAGCAGGCAAAAGTACGATCGCCCTTGCAGATCGGCCATAATAGTAACAAGTGAGTTTGGTAAAAGCGAGGAAATAACTATGGTCACTACTACTGCTGTACAGGATAATTTTACTTTAGAAAAGTTCACCGAGCCGCCCGACAACATGGAATGGGTGGACGGCCAACTCGTTGAAAAAAATGGAGCCACGCTCAAGCATGGTAAAATTCAATCAAGGCTGGGTTGTGCTTGGGCAAATTGCAGAACTTTAAGCAAACATGGAGGTGAATTTTATATTTCACCACCTTGCTGCACTAACCAAAATATTCGCCGCCCGGATGTTGCTTATCTCACACCCGAATTAGTCGCACAATTTGGCAATCTTGCCACTTTACCCCAAAGTTTTCCTTTAATTGCCGAAATAGTTTCACCCACCGATATTGCTGAAGATGTCTTTCTCAAAGCACAGGAATATTTAGCATCTAGCTGTCAAGAAGTCTGGCTAGTTTTCCCCGAAAGTTGTTTGATATTTGTGATGACTCAAAATCAAATATTGACATTTAGATCCGGCGATACCGCCAGCACTCAACAAATCCTGCTCGGTTTTAGCATTGAGGTCGATCGCTTGCTAGCTTAAACATCAAACTAAATTGCTACAATATTCTTAAGACTCTCCCAGTCCGCGCAGGCGGACTTCGTTTGTGTAGCCCCGAATTCTATTCGGTGGTGTTTATTTAATAATCCTGGACGCATTGTAACGGTGTCACCAGGCTTTGAGATTGCTTCGCTTCCCTCGCAATGACAGAATTACCTTATCTGTGCGTCCATGACTATTTAATCGAGACTTAATATCCCACAATTCTAGAAACCACCATGTCAAATGACTTTTCCCTAGACGAGCTTTTAATCAATAGTTACGAGGCCTTCAAAGATGCAGAAAATGATGTGGGACAATGCAATGTATTAGTCATTGGAAAAACCGGAGTCGGCAAAAGTACCCTGATCAATTCTGTGTTTCGCCAGCGCTTAGCAGAAACCGGAGTCGGCCGCCCCGTCACTCACGGCATTCGCCAATATACCAAACCGAATTGCCCGATCGCAGTTTACGACACTCCCGGACTCGAACTCAATGCCGAGCAAATTAAAATTACTCAATTAAACGTTGCTAAACTCATTGAAGACCAAAGACTCCTGCACCCCAAAGAACACATACACGTCATCTGGTACTGCATCAATCACGGCGCAAATAGAATAGAATCCGTGGAGGAAAGCTGGCTAAGAGAAATGGAAATCATCGATGTACCAGTTATTTTAGTGCTGACTCAAACTACATCAAAAAAACCGAGCGAGTTTTTCAAGCAACTCGAACACATGAATTTGCCAGTCAGTCAAGTTATCCCAGTCATGGCTGAACCGGAAGAAATTGATGAGGATTATACAGTAAAATCTCACGGTTTAGACAAGTTAGTCGATGCCACTTTTCAACTACTGCCAGAAGTAGCAAAAAAAGCCTTTGTAAAAGAACAAATTGCGAATATTAGACTCAAATCTGATATGGCGTTTAAATATTTAAGTGCCTATGTTGCAGGTTCTGCAATTATTGGTGCGACTCCCGTACCGTTTGCTGATGCACCAATTTTGATGACGATGCAAACGGCAATGATTGCGAATATTACTGTGATTTTTGGAATGCCCTTTGATAAGGGATTTATCTCGGCGATGCTATCTGCTATTAGCGGTGCTGGTGGCGTGACTGCTGTTGGTAGAAGTATTGTAACTAATTTGATTAAAATGATTCCCGGTGCGGGTACAATTGTCGGTGGTGCTATCTCCGGTGCAACGGCGGCTACTCTCACGCTTGCTCTTGGCTTGGCTTACATTGAAGTGCTCAAAACTTATATGAAAGCTCAAATTAATGGGGAGAAATTATCTTTGCCACAGTTGACAAAGATGTTTGTGGATTTGTATAAGGATTATGCTAGTTCTGGGCGTAAAACTTTGAAGGATGACAAACCGAATCAACCAAAGCCTCCCAATCAAATTGATATTGAGTAAATTTATGATTGGTTATTTTACTTGTAGGGGCGGGTTCACCAACAATATATAACTATCACAAAAAATCTATATAAACCCGCCCCCCACCACGGTAAATATGAAGGTAAATTTCGATGTATAACAATGACAAGTGGGATTGGGCGGGTTTTCGAGATTGTATGTTTTAGGCTCATATTATTGGTGAACCCGCCCCTACAAAATTTAATATCATACAAGTCTGAATCTAAGAGATGTGTATTTTCGTACAAAACCCGGTTTCTGGGCCCCCATTAACTCCTATAAATTTTGTAAACTTGCACCAAATCACCAACAGCGGTACAATGTTTTTTGCTTTGTTTGCAAATCTAGCGTAAATTCCAATTGGGAATTAAAACCAATAATCGAAATATGTCTAAGACTTACACTGTTGAATTTCTCCACCAAGGCAGCACCTATACGGTAGAAGTGCCGGAAGATAAACAAATTCTGCGGGCGGCCAATGCTGCGGGGATAGAGTTACCTAGCTCTTGCAATGCAGGAGTTTGTACGACTTGCGCTGCTAAAGTTATTGAGGGTGAAGTCGAGCAAGTTGATTGCATGGGCGTTAGTCCCGAACTTCAGGCAGAAGGTTATGTGTTGCTTTGTGTTTCTTATGCCCGATCGAACTTGAAGATAGAAACCGAAAAAGAAGATATTGTGTACGATCGCCAATTCGGGAAATCCTAGAATTGAGTTAAAATAGACAACAGTACCGATCGCGGCAAAACCATTATGGATCGCCAGATGA
Organism: Cyanobacteria bacterium SOY_34_metabat_3; assembly: GCA_031399265.1. GTDB lineage: Bacteria > Cyanobacteriota > Cyanobacteriia > Cyanobacteriales > Microcoleaceae > Microcoleus. Next base: position 6,093 of record JANNOR010000161.1, read on the forward strand.
CCACCCATTTCATTTCCGCAGAAGTTGACCTCCGCGACACCGCCGAAGAATTGCACTCAGCTATTGAAATTGAACTGCAAAAGCACGGCGAACCCCTGCGCTGGGCTGTCACAGACGTCGATGTCGATCGGCAAAAGGCTGTGGTTGAAGGCTACGTGCTCGTGGAAGCATCCCCCGCAACAGCGTGAACTCCCGCCCTTTGACAGTGGTTTTAATTGTCCCTACAGGCGTTGGAGCCTCGATTGGTGGGTTTGCAGGAGATGCACTACCTGTTGCTAGGGCGATCGCCCAAATTTCAGATACCCTGATTACTCACCCCAACGTCCTCAACGGCGCTCAACTCTATTGGCCCATACCTAACGCTCTTTACGTCGAAGGCTATGCCCTTGACAAATTTGCACAAGGATGCTGGGGTCTGCAACCCGTACATCAAAATCGCATCGGCTTAATCCTCGATTCTGGCATTGAACCAGACTTGCAACTGCGCCACTTGCAAGCGGTTGATGCTGCTAGAGCCACATTGGGCTTGAATATAACTGATTATGTTTTAACCGATCGCCCCCTGAATGTAGAATTGCGAATGTCAGAATCAGGGGCATCCTGGGGGACGATCGCCAATCCCGACAGTTTATTACGCGCCGCCGAAAAATTAATTACTCAAGCAAAAGTCGAGGCGATCGCCGTTGTGGCCAGATTTCCCGACGATGAAGGCAGTCTCGCCCTCGCAAACTACCGCCACGGCACAGGAGTTGACCCTCTCGCTGGCGCAGAAGCAGTGATCAGTCACCTGATTGTCAGAACATTTAAAATCCCCTGTGCTCACGCTCCGGCCCTTTCCCCGCTACCCCTCGATCCGCATCTGTCCCCGCGATCGGCTGCTGAAGAAATCGGGTATACTTTTCTATCCTGCGTGCTCGCAGGCCTGGGCAAAGCCCCCCAATTTACAGTCCAGAAAGCCCAGGAAAACAGCCAATTATCAATTACTGCCGATCGAGTCGATGCGGTGGTCATACCCGCCACAGCCTGCGGCGGTAGTGCTATCCTGAGTTTGAGCGGGCGATCGACCGTACAAATCATCGCAGTGGGCGACAACAAAACCCAGATGCAGGCTACTCCAGAAAAACTCGGAATCAAAGCTTTGCAGGTAAACTCATATTTAGAGGCGATCGGAGTCTTGGTCGCTTTACGAACCGGCATCAGTCCAGCTTCCTTGAGTGCAGACATCTCCCCACTACGGTATTTGTCAAACTCAACTAAACAAATCTAAAATCTAAAACCTAAAATCTAAAATTGATTAAGTGGCAGAAAAACTTCCCGAAAATCCTGAAATTGAACCCTTGACGCGCACCCAAGTTTTAGTAGCAATGGGCGTGACAGCAATTATGTTGCTGGCGGTAGCTAAATTGTGGTTGCTATTTGGATCGGTATCGCTTTTGCCCGTCAAATTAATAGTAATGGACTTGCTCAAAGGATGTGCGATCGGACTGGCAATTACAGGCGGCAGTACGATCGTGTATCACCTCTGGCCCGGTTATCGCCGGAGTGCTGATGTTTATTTGGAAGTAGTCCTCAAACCCTTATTTTGGCCGGATTTAATCTGGCTAGGACTCCTACCCGGACTTAGCGAAGAATTGCTATTTCGAGGCGTGATGCTGTCTGCTTTGGGATTGAATGCGATCGGTTTAGTATTGTCGAGTTTTTGTTTCGGAATTCTGCATTTAGGAGGAATGGAACAGTGGCCCTATGCCGTGTGGGCAACGGCTGTCGGATTGCTGCTGGGTTACAGTGTTTTAGCTACTGGCAATTTGTTAGTGCCAATTACGGCTCATGTGTGCACGAATTTGATTTCTAGCTGTGTTTGGAAGTGGGAAAATGATATGGGGAAGCGATAGCATCTAACAATCTCAAACAATTTATAAATAGGTTTGTAGTAAGGACTAAAGTCCTGATTAAATAAGTGGAGGACTTGCATTCCTCACGACAAACCTAGTTAAACGGTCGATCGCGAAATGTGGAGAATTTCACCAACGGGGACAAAACCAGCACGGCTGTAGATGCGCGCTTCCTCATCATGTCCAGGCGTGAGAAAAGCCACAGAAACACCCGCCGCAAAAGCCTCCCGCAGCAACCGCGCAGTGAGGGCTCCGGCGATACCCCGGCGGCGGAAAGACGCACGCACGCCAATCCCCGCAATCTCCGTTGTCATCTCCCCCGGTACCGTCAACTGTCCCGCCCCTGCGGGTTCCCCTGTTGCTGCATCGCGGGCCAAAACCGCGATCCCACCCATTGTCAAACTCTCGCGCAGGCGATCGACATCCTCGAAATTGGGCGGCAAAGCGCCGTAAGCCTCGTGTTGGACTGTGACAGTATCCAGGAGTTCGCTGTCAGAAGTTGGCACCACGAACTCGATATTTTCCGGGATAGGGAGAGCTTTTTCTTCGCCGGGAATGCACACCATTACCGGGAAGCGGCCTTCAACGGTAAACCCAGCGGCGGTTAATGCCGACTCTACTAAGGGTGCGAGCCGCGCGACGTACTCCAGCCTAGGAGCCAAGCCGCGCGCTTCGTAGGCTGAAATTAAGGCGGCTACATCGGCCGCAGAGGGTGCGGCGCTGTTGTCGGGAATCGCGTAGTTGAGAAAGGGATTATCGCTGCTGTGGCTGAAGGTGGCGAGGAATGGGCCGATTTGTGCGGTATTGCGTTGGCTGCTGGCGGCAAACCGCAGATATGACTGAATGTGAGATTCCATATTGAAAAACTTGGTTAAGGTAGTTTGTAACTGCTCGATCGCACCATCAACTCACCTTGAGTGGGATTGCGGCTGAAAATAAAAGCTCCTTCTTCAGTTTCACCGCTTGACAAAAAGTCAATTTGCAAATCTCCCGATTCTACAACTTCGCCCTTGACGCGCAATTCGGCAATAATTTGCACAGACTCTGCCGTTTCGCCACCAGTATTCGCAACCGCAAACGGCACGTAAAATTGCCCTTTCTCGAACCGAATAGGCGCGTTTCGACTCACCGAAATAGTCGGAGGTTCCTGCTTTTTGGTCAGCCAACTGTAGATTACGAGTCCGACTATTGTAGCGAGGATCGAGCAGGCGATCGCAAATGTCACCCATTCAGTAGGAGTTCTTTTAGATTGCTCTTCGTTACTTTCACTCATACCGCTAACCTCCCCGCTGCACCGCCAACAGTCGCGGGCAATCCCAATACTAACGTATACCTCAACCAAACCGACCACGGCTCGTTAAAACTGAGTTTGTGGAAGAAAAACAGCATAAATGCAGCAGCAGCCAGCGACACCAAATAAGCCATCACAGTTTCGCTGAAGGGATGCTGAAAAATCCCTTGCTGCTGCTGGCGTTTTGCTTGATCGGTAAACCCGGCTGCAAATACAATACAGTAGGAAATTAGCAGCGAAGCCGCGATAATTGCTAATTGCCAAGGCGGCGAAATCGCAGCGGCTAGCATCGGAACTTCATCTGTTGGGGCGATGTTGAAAGCAATCATTACAGCGCCGATTAAAGTAGCGCCGATATCTGCTACAGTCGGATTAATGGTAGGTTCTTGTTTGCTGTCCGAACTTTGATAGCGATCGCCACTCAAGAAACCGCTTGCCAAAGCCACTCCCAAGGAAAACGGCAGCCCTTCAAAGATAATTTTGCCCAAAGTTTCTTGTAGCGGGGTATCCGGCGTAATTTCTTGCAGCAAAAACAGGACAAAGGCGGCACCGACAAGGCCAATGGCGATCGCCTCTACAGAATCTTTGACAGCATCTCGCCAGCGGATGTCCTTAGTTTTGCGAAAACCTTCCGTGCGCACTAGCAAGAAAACCACGGCAAAAGTAGTTGCGATCGCGCTCAACATTT
>JANNOR010000210.1:0-32047 GCA_031399265.1 Cyanobacteria bacterium SOY_34_metabat_3
GATTAAACGAATTGGACTAAGGGTGAAACTATCGGGAGCGCAGTGGAATATCGAGAGTGTTTCCTCTATCCTTTCTCTTCGCTGTGCTTATCTCAATGGTCAACTTTCCACTTGATGTATCTGCAAAAGTGAGATGCACCCAATCCACTCTTCATCGGAATGATATAAACGGAGCAGATTGCACGTGCCGTGTCTGTGCAACTTAGACAGGTGTCCTACGTTCCACCTACAATCGTCAGACAAGTGACATATTAAAAACTATCACAGCTCAAGTCCTCTGGAATATAAACTATGATTTCAGATAAATTTCGACAAGAATTGCGATCGCAAGCTAAACTCTGGGAAGCAGAAGGACTCATCGATACTTCATTCTACCAACAACTTGCCGATCGCTATCAATTCAACACCCTCGAAACCGCTTCCCGCAACCGCTTCCTCACCATTCTCATCAGTCTCGGTAGCATTCTCCTAGCCCTAGGAGTCATCACCTTTGTCGCAGCCAACTGGCAAGTTTGGCCGCGATTCGCCAGAGTTACGCTACTACTGAGCTTATTCGCAGCAGTTAACATAGCAGGTTTCTATCTGTGGCGAATTCCCCCATCCCGCAGCAACAACTCTAATCCAAATATGCTCCCAATCAAGGGGCGAAACAAACTCCTAGGTGAAGGATTGTTGCTATTAGGCGCTCTGATTTTAGGAGCAAATATGGCTTTGATGGCGCAGATGTTTCATATTGGCGGCTCTTCCTACGGACTTTTCCTCGCTTGGGGAGTCGGCGTGCTCGGAATGGCTTACAGTTTGCGATTGACTTCCTTGGGCGTTTTGTCAGCACTTTTAGTCGGTTTAGGTTATTTGTTGACTGTCTTAGATTCGTCTTCCAAAGTCGAGTTTTCTTGGCTGGAACTTTTGGTGCGACAAATGCCGATCGCCGCGAGTATCATGTTTGTACCGCTGGCTTACTGGTGTCGATCGCGCGTTATATTTGCCCTAGGTGCGATCGTCCTAATTTTTTCCCTACAAGTTTCGATAGCGGGAGGATTAAATCCAAACTGGAGTCTGGCAATTCTTTGTGCCCTACCACCAGCTTTGTTGTGGGGATACGACGATGCAATGTGGCCGAATATAGACAGCAGGCTGTTTCAAGCTACTTCCCGCAGTTTAGCATTGGTATTTTTGGCTGGTCTTTTTTACTTTTTTTCCTTCCACTGGCAGTGGCAAGATTCAACCAATCCTTCGCAAATTCCGCTGGATTGGAGTGTTTTGGCAAATGTGACTGTTTTGGGTGCTTTGACGGTGTTTGAATGGCTGCATTTGGGACGTTTGGAACTGCGACGACAAAAACAAAAGGGAGTGGATTTGACTACAAGGGCGATCGCAATTTTGATAGTCATCAGCGCCTTAATCCCGTTTTACCACCTCAATTTTAGTCCTCTCCCACAATTAGCAACTTTTCTGTTTAATGTTTTATTGTTTCTGCTAGCTGTGGGTTTAATCCGAGAAGGTTTAGCACTAGGAAATCGCCAGATTTTTTGGGGAGGGATGGTATTGATAACTTTACAAATTATCAGCCGCTTGTTTGAATACAATACTGAATTGTTGTTCAAATCTTTTGTATTTGTGTTGTGTGGAATTGGTGTGATTGCTGCTGGTTTATGGTTCGAGAGACACTTCGCCACAATCAAAGATGAATAGAAGGAGAAGATTGGCAGCCGATTTTGTAACGGATTTAGCGGATTGAAAAAATAAATACCCGATGCCCGATGCCCAATTCCCAATTCCCAATTACTAAGATGAACACAAACAACATTGACTTATTAGTCGAAAATCCAGATACAAAAAATATATTTCAGCTTCCCCCCGAAGCAAAACGCATTCCTGCGTGGCGATTATGGGTTCCTTTGTTACTGCAAATCGGACTAATTGCCGCCGTACCCGCTCAATCTGTTTACACTTTTGTAACTGGCAAAACAGTGATTTTGCAAACAGTACCAGTAGATCCCTACGATTTGCTGCGCGGATATTACCAAGTTTTGAGTTATGATATTTCCCAGAGTAATAATCTTGAGAAATTACCAGGGTGGAAAGATTTGCCGCCCAGTGACATAAAAGCTTGTCCTGTCGGCATTGTTTGCCCAGATACAAAGACGCATTATGTCAAAATAGGAACCAGTTTCTATGTAATTCTGGAATCCCCAAAAAATGCAGCCCATTCTGGGAGTCCGAAAGCCTGGAAACCTGTGCGCGTCAGTTTGGAAAATCCATCTAATTTACCTGCAAATCAAATCGCAATTCAGGGTAAATATAATGGCCGACAGACGGAATATGGTTTAGAAACTTATTATATGCCAGAAAACGAAAGGGAAAAGGTTAATCAAGATATTAGCCAAGTTCAAAGGGGAAAACGGCAATCTTTTGTGGTAGAAGTGAAGGTGGACAAAACAGGCCACGCTGTACCCGTGAGTTTGTGGGTGCGCGATCGCAATTATCGATTTTAGTTTGTAGGCGCGATCGACCGCAGTCTAGTCTTTTGAGTATTTGTGCTGATTTTTTTGTGAATTACGGGCGATCGACCCTTCAATTGCCGTAAGATAGATAAGACTTGCACAAATCTTGGGAATTCAAGGGTGCAAGTTCAGACTCTACTGGAGCTTCTCATGTTAGCCGAGCTAATCTCTGCCAGACAAATAGTCAAGGCCAAACTCATCGACTTCTTAGGACTTCCCGGCAATTGCCAAGACAAAACAGATCACATAGTCAGCACAATTGTATCCGTGCTGGAAGTGAATGCAGCCGAACAAGAAAGATTTTGGGAGACATTCAAAAGTGAATTAGCCGTCGATCCGGTAGAATTAGAAGAAATGCTGAAGTGTTCGGCCACAGAACGCCAGCAGTGGATTGAACAAGGCAAGCTTCCTATCTTAGAATACCGCTCTTTTCGCAAATCAGGAATTCATTTAGAATATCCGGTTCACGACAGAAGATTTGTCTTAAGTGTCACGGAAACAGACATTAAGAATTGGCGAAAAGAACCACAAGGGCTCATTAAAAACAATCGCCCAAAGCCCGCCCAAGTCAATACAGAAAACAGTCAAGAAAACGAACAATCCCGAGTCGCTTTTAGTGCAGCTTGGGAAAAAATCATTTCTGATTGGGAAGAGCAAGGTTCGGCGGAAATTTCAGCAACCTTCCAGCTAGCTTATTGGACTGTTTGGGCGTCGCGGTGGGCCAAAGAAAATCAGCTATACAATCAAGGGATTGAACATAATGAAATTTACGAAACTCACCAGCAAGAATGGTACGAGCGCAAAAATCAAGCAGTCAAGTTACTGATTGAAATGCCCTATGCCATGCTTTATTTCTATCGTCCTCCCGGTGCTGACAAGTTATATCTGGAACTGTGCGAAGATCATCAGGAAATGATGAAAGATGGCTACTATTGGGACAAGTGGGAGTTTTTAAATCAGAACCGCAAACTTGTAAATAAGTGTCGTGAATGCGTGTATGCAGAAACGAAAGATTATTATTCGCTTTACTACCTGGAAATCAAGAGCGATAAGTTTCCCGATTTTAGTTTTTCTTACCACACGCCGTACACGATCGGCAGAAAATTTTTGCCGCATCCCGAAACGTTACCGGCTGTAGATCACGTAGAGCAAGATGGCATTTTTCGATTTGGTCGCCCGCTGCTGGAACAGGAGAAAGTTATTCATACAGAAAAGGATGTATTGCTAAAGTTTGAGGCGGCTTTGGCACAAGCGAAAAAGTTTGTTTAGTTAACGGTTAACGGTTAACTGTTGACAATCAAGCAATTTGGTTATGAGCCTGTGGATTCATCCGTGGGGTCAATTCTTCAATCGAAAATCGCAAATTGGTTGATTCCCCGAAGCATCCAGTCTTGTCACATCATGGGAGTATTGCACAAAAAAATGCGTAGTTCGCCACTTTGAGGATCGAGATGGGCGATCGCATCCTACAAGCAATGATACCGATCGCCTAAATCTGGAAAAATTGTTGCCAAAATCAAAATTATCAGAAAAGTGGGTGGAAACCCCGTCCTTTTAGGACGACTTTATATTAAACTATAGTTTGGTCAATGACCCACCCGTGACGATGGATTCAGACAGCCTAACGACCGAAGTCCAGTACAACTGGCGGCGCAGAAAAATCGGTAGACCGGGAAAAGACGACGGGGCAATGGTAAACATCCCTAGAATCACGCACAGTAAATAAGAATTCCTTTTGGGTTTTCGACACATAAAAACCGCTCTTGCTAGCGGGGTTAGTCTGTGGAGCGAACATAAGACCATAAAACTCCTTGTGGGTAGAGGCAGTTGCATTGAAGCAGAAACTTAAATCGTGAGGTTTGGGAATCCCCACGCCTTCAGGCAGGGGAGGATGTCAAGAAGCCATATTGTGAAAATAAATAACAAAATTAAAACGATGGAGAGCTGTAATCGTTATGGGCCGTGTAGGAGTATTGCTATTAAACTTGGGCGGGCCAGATCAAATCGAGGATGTCCGTCCTTTCTTGTTCAACTTGTTTGCTGACCCGGAAATCATCCGCATTCCATTTCCGTGGCTGCAAAAACCCCTCGCCTGGTTGATTTCGACCCTGCGTTTTCAGAAATCCCAGGAAAACTACCGCCAAATCGGTGGCGGCTCTCCTTTGCGTCGCATCACAGACGAACAAGCCCTAGCCCTGCAAGAACTTTTGCAGCAAAAGGGACAAGATGCTCAAGTATATGTAGGGATGCGCTACTGGCATCCTTTTACTGAAGAGGCGATCGCCCAAATTAAGCGCGATCGCATCGAACAATTGGCTATCCTGCCCCTGTATCCTCAATTTTCCATCAGTACGAGCGGTTCTAGCTTCCGACAGCTAGAGGAAATGTGGGGCAAAGATCCAGCCCTGAGTGAGATTAAATATACTGCGATTCCTTCTTGGTACGATCGGCCAGGCTACATTCAGGCAATGTCTGAATTGATTGCCCAAGAGTTAGACAATACTCCTAATCCCGATCGAGTTCACATCTTTTTCAGCGCCCACGGTGTCCCCGCCAGCTATGTAGAAGAGGCTGGAGATCCGTATCAGCGCGAGATTCAAGATTGCACTCGTCTAATCATGGAGCATTTAAGTCGATCGAACGAACACACTCTAGCCTATCAAAGCCGGGTCGGCCCGGTGGAATGGCTCAAGCCTTATACCGAAGATGCCATCACGGAATTGGCAGCAAATGGAGTCCAAGATTTGTTGGTAGTTCCGATTAGTTTTGTTTCCGATCACATCGAAACTCTTCAAGAAATTGACATGGAGTATCGAGAATTGGCAGAAGAGTCGGGGATTCACAATTTCTACCGAGTACCAGCCCTAAATACTTATCCGGTGTTTATTGAGGCCTTAGCCGATTTAGTCATCGAGTCCATCGAATCTCCTAGCGTTAAATTCTCTGATGTGATCCGCCCTTCCAAAAAAGTGAAGATGTACCCTCAAGAGCAATGGGAGTGGGGCTTGACGACTGGGGCGGAAGTCTGGAACGGTCGCGTAGCGATGATTGGTTTTATCGCACTATTGATCGAGTTAATTGCGGGTCAAGGCCCGCTACACTCGATCGGCTTGCTTTAAATTGGGAATGGGAATGGGGCATTGGGAATGGGGAATGGGGAATTGGGCATTGGGCATTGGGCATTGGGCATTGATAGCAATTAACCAATTACTAATAACTAATAAACAATTACCAATCACCAATAACTAAGAACCAATGCTTCTCTGGCTCATGCCCCAGGCCCTATGCCCCATGCCCAATTCCCAATTATCAAATTAATCTGGATCGCGTTTATTTCGGCGGGGATTTCCCCTATCGCCTGGTATTCCCTGACTTCTATACCATCCGTACCAGTCTTTAGAACTGCGAATTGCCATCCACAGCAGCAGCATAGCAATCAACCCTCCCTGGCGCGGGGCGTCAAAGGCAAACAACACCAAGGAAATGCACAGAACATCTTGGAGGAAAATCATCCAAATCGGCAAACCCCTCAGCCGATAAAGCCATCCTGCTTGTACCAGTTGCAGCACTAAAGCCAACAAACCCCCGACAACGCCAATAATCCACAGTACCCAAGGGTGAGCAATAACTTCGTCTATGGGGCTTACCTGCGCGATCGCAACTCCCATAATTGCTCCTACAATGGGACTGAAAATAATTTGCACAATTTGCAGCACGCGCATTCCCGCAAAAGTTTTAGAAGCAAATAACTCGAAAAGCGACCAACTTACCAAAATGGCGATCGCGACTTGTGGGTGAACCCGAGACAATAAAGGTATTTCCGACCAAAGTTTGTCGATGCGTAACAGGCCAATTAACAGCAGGGGCAGGGCAATTCTCATACCCCCCGCCGCAGACGCAGAGAGCGCGGCCAGGAGTCCAACCATAATAATAATTCACTTTATAACGTCAGCTACAGCTCGATCTATTTCAGAATTCAATTCCCCTGGTGGCTGGCTGTAATTTGAGCAATATCTCCTCAAATTACCCCTTGAGCTTAAATACTACCCTCTATTTTGACATCCACCCCGGCGTTTACGCGCGGGGATTCCTAAGACTCACGACTTAGGTTTCTGCTTCCGTCCTCTGTGCGAGGGTTTCGCACCAGCCTTAACAGATTTACTCTGTTCAGGTCTTACGGTCGCTCCACAGACTGATACGGCAAGCCCTGCCGCCAAAATGTTGTTTGCCGCATTGATATCTCGGTCATGGTGTGTCCCGCAATTAGGACAATCCCATTCCCGGATATTCAACGGCAATTTTTCAACGATGTGACCGCAATTGCCACACCGTTTTGAACTCGGAAACCATCGATCGATCTTGATGAAAGTACGATCGTACCAGTCACACTTGTATTCAAGTTGCCTGACCAATTCACCCCAACTTGCATCACTAATGGCGAGAGCTAGTTTCCGATTTTTAACCATATTTTTCACAGCCAAATCTTCGACGGCGATGGTTTGGTTTTCGCGCACCAATCGAGTAGTTAGCTTGTGAAGGTTGTCTTTTCTTGTATCAGCGATTTCTTGATGCACTCTCGCTACTTTAAGTCGCGCTTTGTGTCGATTGTTAGAGTCTTTTTGCTTCCGACTTAAAGCTTTCTGTGCTGTTCTGAGTTTCCGATACTTTACCTTGAATCCTTTGGGATTTGCAATCTTTTCACCACTACTCAGGGTGAGTAAACTTGCAATTCCTAAGTCGATACCAACTTGACTATCTGTTTTGGGTAGTGCTTCAATTTCAACATCTACCAACAGAGAAACCGACCACCTACCTGATGGTGCAAGCTTCACGGTAATGGTTGATGGTGTTGCACCATCAGGCAATGTTCGGCTCCAGCGAATAGGTAACGCTTGGGTACATTTTGCTAAGTATACCTGCCCGTCCTTAAACTTAAATGCCGACTTGGTAAACTGCGCGCTACCACCATTATGTTTTTTCTTGAAGTTGGGATATTTCGCCCGCCCGTCAAAAAAGTTGGTGTAAGCAGTTTGCAAATGTCTCAAACACTGCTGCAACGGTACTGAAGAAACTTCATTGAGGAAATCTAATTCCTCAGTTTTTTTCCAATCTGTCAGCATACTAGAAGTTTCAGCATACCCTATCCGTTTTTGGTCTTTGTACCAAGCTTCAGTCCTCGCGGCCAAAGCACGGTTGTAGACCAAACGGGCGCAACCCATTGTCCGTCGCAACAGACTTTCCTGTTCCGGCGTTGGGTAGAATCGGTAGTTGAAAGCTTTTAGTCTCATGTTTACAGTCTAACATCTAAATCGTAAGATGCGCGTGGGCTTAAACAAGGTTTCACGCACGAGCTTTGTAAAGCCGTCCAAGGAAGGCGATGTACTGAGCTCTTCGACAACGCTTGCGGATAAACTCCGCCGAAGTGACGGGATTTTAGACCCAAATTTATGATAAGTGTATTTACTGAATAAATGCTTGGGACTGCTCGAAAAGTCGATCGACCGTCAACACTTGACTGTTGACTGTTGACTGTTGACTGTTGACTGTTAAGAGAATTCAACCCGGATTGTGATTAAATTAGCTTAAGCAGCAGCATTCTTCCTTCTTCCTTCTTCCTTCTTCCTTCTTCCTTCTTCCTTCTTAATCATGCCTGACTCATTATTTGCCGATGCCAGCCGCCGATTGGAACGAGCCTTAAAATATGTATCCCTGTCCGAGGATACGATCGAACGGCTCAAACATCCCAAATCCAGTTTAATTGTATCGATTCCAGTGCGGATGGACGACGGTTCGCTGCGAATTTTCCAAGGCTATCGCGTGCGCTACGACGATACCAGAGGCCCGACAAAAGGGGGCGTGCGCTACCATCCCAAAGTATCTCTAGATGAAGTACAATCCCTGGCATTTTGGATGACGTTTAAATGTGCAGTTTTAAACTTGCCTTTTGGAGGAGCTAAGGGTGGAATTACTCTCAATCCCAAGGAATTGTCTAAACTGGAATTAGAAAGGTTGAGTCGCGGCTATGTAGATGCGATCGCAGATTTTATCGGCCCGGATGTCGATATTCCCGCGCCCGATGTCTACACCAATCCGATGATTATGGGCTGGATGATGGATCAGTACAATATTATTAAGCGACAGCTTTCTCCGGCGGTGGTGACTGGCAAACCCGTGACAATTGGCGGCAGTGCAGGGCGAGATACTGCAACAGCAACCGGCGCTTTTTTTGTAATTCAAACTCTTCTGCCCAAATTCAACCGAATTCCTGAAGATACAACTGTAGCCGTGCAGGGTTTCGGCAATGCCGGGGCAGAAATAGCAGAATTGCTCTGGAAAGCTGGTTATAAAGTTGTGGCTGTTAGCGATTCCCAAGGTGGAATTTATACTAAGAAAGGACTAGATATTCCCAGCATTCGCCGCTTCAAAGAGTCGAACAAAGGAATTAAAGCTATTTACTGCGAAGGTTCTGTTTGCAGTATAATCGAACACGAAATATTGACAAACGAACAACTTTTAGCATTAGATGTTGACCTGTTAATTCCGGCGGCATTGGAAAATCAAATTACCGAGGCAAATGTTAATGATGTCAAGGCAAAGTTAATATTTGAAGTGGCTAACGGGCCGATCGATTCGGCGGCAGATTTAATATTAGAAGCGAGGGGAATTCAGGTAATCCCTGATATTTTAGTAAATGCCGGTGGCGTAACCGTTAGCTATTTTGAGTGGGTGCAAAACCGCAGCGGGCTGTATTGGACGCTGGCAGAAGTGAATCAGCGATTGCAGCATAAAATGGTCGAGGAAACAGAGGCTATTTGGAAAATAGCAGAGGAATTGTCCGTGTGTATGAGGACGGCTGCGTATGTGTACGGGTTAAATCGACTGGGAGAAGCGATGAATGCGAAGGGAACTAGGGATTATTACGTAAACGGTTGACAAAAGCTCGCTGTTTCTTGACATCTTGGACGGCGATCGATCGCAGGCTTTTCGGCCTGTTACACAAAAAAAGATTCAATATGCTTGTGGGGTGGGATCCTAGCCCACCATGAGGCGACAGCTAATTATCGAAAAACAGCTAAAAAAAGATTGACTAATATTATCTAATACTATAAAATAACCGCAAGGGTCGCAAGATTTTATAACTAAATGCGGCAAGGGGTCTCCCGCTAAAATTACCAAATTTAACGGGGGAGAACGTAAAAAGCTATTCATTTCCTTACATACAAAGAGTTTATCCAATGAAAAAACCGATCGCACTGGTGGCGGCGCTAATTGCCATAGCCGCACCGGCTGCATTGTCGCAGCCCGCTGAAGCTCAAAGCAGAAATACCTTCTTTTGCGGGATGAGCGAAGGCAAACCCGCTACCATAGTTCGCACAGCCAGAGGGAACGTACCGCTGATAGTTTGGAGCAATGAAGCTTTCTCGGCTTCCGGCTGGACTCCCAAGCGGCGCTGCGAAGATGTATCGGCGAGATTTCAGCGGTTCAACGACAACGGACAGCTTAGATTTATGAGAGCCGGCACGTTCAACTCTCAACAAGTATTGTGCATCGATCGAGCCAAAGGCAGCGGTGCTTGTTCCGATGCCGCAGCAGTAGTGCTGACAGTACCGCAGCGCAACAACGCCAACCTGATTCTCGAACAAATGCTAGACACCCGCAACCGCGCCTCCAGACAGCCCCTGTATCTCAGCGGAGAAAAGCAACTGGTAACTTACGAAAACGGCGCGGCTAACGTCAACATAGACGTGTTGCTCAACAACGAACCGACAGACAGCCAGCCTTTGTGGTAAAAGTAGCAAAGAAACTGCGAGCGAAACAAACATGGATTGGCGTTCACTAATTGCGGCAACTTGCATCAGCGGCATCTCAATGATGCTGCCGGTGCAACTTCCGCCTGCCAAAAATTCCCTCAAACAACTGCCGATCGAAATGTCGCAACCGCGATTGCAGCAGCAAGCTGAGTCGATCGCCATCCGAATTCTGTCGTCGGGAAAAGTTGCCGGAACCGGAATCGCCATCCGCAAACAAGGTTCGCAGTACACCGTACTCACAAACGAACACGTTCTCAAAGCCGGGAAAGCCCCCTACCAAATCCAAACGCCCGATCGCAAAATTTATCAGGCAATCGAAGTCAAAGACGCTAATTTTAAAGGCAACGATTTAGCATTGTTGCGCTTTACAAGCAGCGGTACTGAATACACCACCGCCAAGCCCGGGACTCTACCAAAAGTTGGGGACGAAGTATTTGCAGGCGGCTTTCCTTTTGCCGAAGAAGGTGCAAAAGACAGAGGATTTGTCTTCAAAAACGGCAAAGTTTGGCGAGTGCTCGACAAAGCCCTCGAAGGCGGCTATCAGATTGGTTACACCAACGAAATAGAAAAAGGAATGAGCGGCGGCCCGCTGCTGAACTCTCGCGGGGAGTTAGTAGGCGTCAACGGCGTCCACGCTTACCCGCTGTGGGGAGACCCCTATCAGTACAAAGACGGCACTGAACCGAATGCAGCGCTGCGCGAGCAGATGAGCAAATACAGTTGGGGAATTCCGATCGACACTTTCAAGCAGCTAGCACCTTCAGCTTTTGAGGTAACAAATTCTAGCAGCAAATAGCCGAGATTCAGATTTTGTAGGGCGGGTTCGCCAGTATTTGCAATTCACATCCAAAATATCTATAAACCCGCCCCAAACCAACTATTAGTTAAATTAAATTAATTGGAAAATGGCAAAATTTTATAGTGGAATTCCAGCAGCATTAATCGGTGCAGGGGCGATCGCCTCAATTCAAATTACCGCTCAAATTAGCGCGGCCTTCGCCCTGGAAGCGACCAAAATTTCCGAAATAGCCACATCGATCGCAGTCATGATTGACGGCGACTGTCAAGGTTCGGGAGCAATAATCGATCGCGTTGGAGAAAACTACACCGTTCTCACGGCCAACCACGTCGTAGCCACAACCGGAGAATGCTTCATCCAAACCCCCGACGGGATGCGCTACAAAATCTACGAGTCCCGCCCGATCGCCAGAACCGATTTAGCAGTATTGCAGTTCCAAAGCAGCAAAAACTATAGCGTTGCTCAACAGGGAAATTCCACCAGCTTGCGGCCGGGAGCAACAGTTTATTTCGCAGGCTTTCCCAGTCCCGGACAAGTAGATACCAAACGCAGCTACCGCTTTTACGAAGTCCGCGTTACCAGTCGGCCGCAAGGTTCAAAGGAAGGTTACGATCTATCTTACGGCGGCGACGCTCTCCCTGGTATGAGCGGCGGGCCGATTCTCGACAGCACCGGCCGTTTGGTAGGAATTCACGGCAAAGCTGACGTGCGGGAGATTCAAGGTGCTGTCGGCAATTACGGCGTTCCTTTAGAAATATTTTTGGCAAGACGGGGGGAAGTAGCACCATCGGCAAAACCGGCGCAAGTCCAAAGGCAGGCCGTGCAAATAGAACCTCCCCCGCCTGTAACCCCTCAACCAGCACCCGCAGCAGCACCCGCAACCGCACCAGCACCCGCACCCGTTGCTAGGGTAGAACCGCCCGCAACCGCACCGGCACCGCAGCCAACTTTAAATCCGCCTGAAGAACCGGAACCCATTGCCGCGAGGGAAGCAGCATCGCCTGCGGAATCGGCAATTAATTCAATGGTTCGCGGTCAGCAAACTAATGTTTCTCGCAACCGCAATTTTCTGAATTCTGTGGCGTCGATCGCCAAAACATTCACAATATTACTGCCGCAGGACTACAACTTTGCAATTCGCACCACCACTAGAGGCGCTTTTCACTACGCAATACCTAAATCGCCGGAAATGAAAGCTTACGTGGGAGCGATTTTCTTGCAGGAGAATGCCAGTTTAAACAATCCAGTGACTGTATCCATTGTCTGCGAAGCAACAGCAGCGATCGGTGTTCGCCCCGCCGATCCGAGTTACGGGCGGGGAAATTTAGTTTGCGGTGTCGGTACTCAACAAAGAACAATTAGTAGTTTTCCGCAGCAAAATGCAGCGGTTTCGGTTGCACCTGTTGCACCTGTTGCACCTGTACGAGCTCCCGCTGCTGCTAGGCCCGCACAGCCTCAAACTAGAGCGCCACAGTCGGCGACTGGTTTTTTGAGTTTGGTGAATGTTTGCAATACTTACGACCTCAGCGGTCAATCTCCCCACCAAGAACAAGCTTTACAGTGGTTGCAGGATAAAATCCCTGCGCAAACCATGCAAAAATTTGCCGAAGAGTGGCGCACTCAATTGATTGCGAGAGCTGGTAACAGGCCGATTAATTTGATTGATGTTTGCAAAGTGTACGATCGAGCCGGCTTGCATCCCCACCAAAATCGAGCCTTGGAATGGTTGCAGCAGCAAATTCCCAAACAAACGCTCACAGATTTTGGCAAAAAATGGCAAAATCCCACAGCCGGCGGATAGTTATAGCAGTTGCGGCATTTAAATTGTATGTCAAAAAACAATTCCCCCTCTTGTGGGGTGTCCCGCCCGCCCTGAATATACGATTTAAATGCGCGACAGCTTATCGAGTCCGATCGATTCGTTACGATTTATCCTTTATACCAATTTTTTATCACCTGCATAGAATCTGATCCCCCCTAACCCCCCTTAATAAGGGGGGGACAAGAGTTAACTCAAAGTCCCCCTTCTTAAGGGGGATTTAGGGGGATCGGGATATGTGCAACGACCCATTAAATTGGTATTACATCAAGTGCGATCGAATCCGTTGTCGAACTTGCTGCGGCATTAGTTAAGTTCCAAGGATTTCATCATAGTTTCAGCCGTTTTTATATATTCCGAATACTCGGTTTTTTCTGCCGTGTAAGTAAGCACATAAGCCTTATTATTCATTAACGTCCAGGTTTGCATCTTTTTCGTATTAGTTTCTCCGTCTTTCGCATCAAAAACTACTACATGACCTGGATTATTTGCCAGAGTTTTTGAAGTTTCTTCTAAAATTTTAACATCAGCCGTCTTGATTTGATTTACCGACTGCTTGTTGTACTCATCTAGCGACATCGGTTTTTCCAAAGGTTCTATGCTGACTGTCATTTCTTCTTGAAAAGAATCAGCGCTGTTCTTTTTAGGGGATCTAAATACAACCACATCGGGACTGGTCGGGTTTTGCAATTCTTGTTTTTCCCATTTTTCAGGATACTTGATTTTAAACTGATTTTCGGAATTTTGATAAGTTAAGAAATTTTCAACTTTTGTTTTAGAAAAATTGTGAATTGCGAAGGCGGAAACTGCGATCGCCCCAGCAACTCCCGCCCCAATCAAAGCTTGCTTTCCTCCCAAAGCAAATCCAGGAGTTTTGTTGGCGGCAATTCCAGATGTCGGTCGATCGACCATTTTCGCCAAACGCTGCAACAAAACTTGCGTATCTTTCGGCCTGTCTTTCGGAAAATAAGCCATCAAATCGTCTATCAAATCTGCTAGCGGCTTCGAGGTTTGAATCGCCACATTCCGCCAAATCAATTTTCCCGATCGCGAATCTTCCTGCAAATTTATCGGTTGTTGAGCCGTTAACAAATAGACAAAAGTCCGCCCCAGAGCAAAAAAATCAGAACGCGGCTCAGCTTTGCCTTTCTTTTGTTCTTCAGGAGTGTACCCCGCTGAAGAAATTCTGGTCACCTCTCCAGTTGCTCTCTGAATAGTTTCTGTAACTTCCCGCACCGCCCCAAAATCAATCAATACTAATTTACCGTTCGATCGGAGCATGATATTCTGCGGCTTGATATCGCGGTGAAAATAATTTTGATTGTGAACGAGATTCAAAATTTCGGTTAATTGTGTCAGCCAGTCGATCGCTTGTTCCGAAGTTATAGGTTGATGGTTCTGAATTTCCAGCCACTTCAGCAAGTCCTCACCTTCAATTTTCTCCATTGTCAGACAGTGCAGGGAGTTGGCGGTATTATTAGGCTTGAAAGTAAAATAGCCATCGGCTTCTACTGCTGGAAGTCCGGGATGTCTCAGCCGCTGAAGAACATTAGCTTCTTTCTGGAACAGTTCCACTCCTTTGGGTTCGGTGTAGGTGAGAACTTTTAAAACTTTCCGAGTACCGTCTCTATCTCGAACTTCAAAAGTTTTGCCAAATCCTCCTTCTCCCAAAGGTTTAAGTACCCGATAGCGTTCGTCTATTAACAACTTTGAGCCGCAGCTTTGGCAAAAGTTGATAGTCTCAATATTTTCTGGATGGCGGCAGTTGGGATTAATGCAGTAGCTCATGGTAGGGAGGAATTAGCTTGGTAGAAATAATATCTCGTGCCAAATCAGCTTCCTGAAAGCTATCGAAATTAAGGATAGCTTGGAATTAGTGCGGTGCTTGTCAGCATTGATTATTAAACATGATATAACATTACTCATGTTTTGAATACTCAATTCTCGCACAATCTAAAACCTAAAATCTCAAACTTAAAATTCTATGACAGCTCAAACCCATAAGAAAACAAACTTAATCGCCAGCCCCTATTTAGAGATCGACGACTATCAGGGGGAGGTTTTACGCTTGGAACTAACAAAGACTGAACACGTACTGGGACGAGATCCCAACAAAGCTGACTTGCTGGTTCCTCTAGATTGGGAGAAGCTGTCGAGATGTCAAGCGATTTTGCGCCAAGAAGGAGACGACTACCGCATCTACGATGGCGATGGCCTCAAACCCAGCAGTCGCGGGTTATTTGTACTTCCTGCTGAAACTCCTGTAACTCCCGATAGAGGCTGTGTTTTGCAGCACGGAATCGAGTTCCGGATTGGTACAGATTTGAGAAATCCGGTCCGGGTGACTTATTTCAATCCCGGAAGTCCGGCGCTGGCGAGATTGGGTTCGCGGGAATCTGTGTCTCTGCAAAATCGATCGGTAGTCTTGGGGCGCGATCGAGCTTCTACCCTACAATTAAATTCGCCGATCGTCTCCCGCAGCCATTGTACGATCGATGCTAACAAACGCGGAGACTACGTTCTCACAGACACCAGCACTAACGGCGTATTTATTAACGGCAAACGCATCAAGAAATCAGCCATTTTAACCGAAAATGCAAAGATTCGCATCGGCCCTTTTCTGCTGATTTATCAAAATGAAGAATTAACAGTTATCGATCCAGGAAATGCGATCCGCTTAGAAGCAATTAACTTAGTCCGACCTTTCGTCAACGATATTTCCCTAGTAATTGAACCCGGACAATTAGTGGCGTTAGTCGGAGGAAGCGGGGCGGGCAAATCTACATTGATGCGAACTTTGCTGGGGATTGAAACCACAAAACGCGGTGCAGTTTACGTCAACGGCGAGGAATTGCGAAAAAATTTTGAATGCTACAGTTCTTTAATCGGTTACGTGCCGCAAGATGATATCGTTCACGGCGAATTAACAGTCGCAGAAGCCCTGACTTATGCGATCAAATTGCGCTTGCCGCCCGATGTCGATGTCGAACAAGTTTTGACAAAGACGCTGACAGATATTGAAATGTTGGATAAGCGGAATATTGCTATCAAAAAACTCAGCGGCGGCCAGAGAAAGCGGGTGAGCATCGGTGTAGAATTGCTGGCAGATCCGAAGTTATTTTTCTTAGATGAACCGACTTCTGGGCTCGATCCGGGGTTGGATAAAAAGATGATGGAATTGCTGCGAAATTTGGCAGATCGAGGGCGGACGGTGGTTTTGGTGACGCACGCTACGGCAAATGTCAGTTTGTGCGATCGCTTAGTTTTTCTCGGCCGCAACGGCTACCTTTGCTACTTCGGCCCGCCCGCAGAAGCCGCCAATTTCTTTGGAGTAAGTCAAGCAGACTTTGCCAACATTTACAACGAGCTAGAAATCAGCGAAAATGTGATCAAAGACTGGGCAAACAAATACCGCAATTCCGCTTATTATCAGCGCTATATTGACGCTCCCCTGAGTCCGAAAGCACCTCAAAAACAAGCTCCTCCCGTCCAACTTTCCCAACCAGCCCGAGTTTCTCCCCTCAAACAACTGTTATTAATCGCCCAGCGCTATTTTCAGCTAACTTTGCGCGATCCGGTTAACGTAGGTTTAGGACTGTTAACAGCCGCCGTATGCCCGATTTTGCTAGCAGGAATTAAAGATGTAGAGCCATTAGTTACGGGTACAGAAGATGACCCAGCCCTGGCTTTTTTAGCCTTACGAATTTTGTTTGTATTTACATCCGCAGCTATTTGGGTCGGTTTGTCAAGTTCTCTGCAAGAAATTGTCAAAGAATCGGCAATTTATCAGCGGGAAAGATTGGTCAATTTAGGTTTGCTGCCCTATGTGGGTTCCAAGTTTCTAGTGCTGGCGGGATTGGCGCTGCTGCAAACAGTGCTGATGACAGCGGTAATTTTAATTGGATTTAAGCAGCCGAATCCCGATGCAATTTCTTGGGCGCTGGGCTTAGCAATTACGACGTTTTTAACGCTGTTGGCGAGTATGAGTTTGGGGTTGATGGTATCGGCTTTTGTGAAGAATGGCAGTCAAGCAAATAGCGCTTTGCCTTTGCTGTTAGTCCCGCAGATTATTTTTTCGGGAGTCTTGTTCAGTCTGGGAAGTTTGTTTAAAATAGAGAAAATCGGTCAGTATCTGTCGTGGTTGACGGTGAGCCGGTGGTCTGTGGGGGCTTACGGGAGCTTGGTGAATGTGAACGCGATGGTGCCGAAGCCGATCGAATTGCCCGATCGAACAATCTTACCGCAGCTCTTTGAAAAAAGCGCAGTCTACGAACCGACTTGGCAAAACTTGGCTCTGAATTGGGGAATTTTAGGTTTGCACGCCGCCGTTTATTTGACCGCAACTTTGCTATTGCAGAAGCGGAAAGATATTTTCAAATAGAGATAAATGATATTACTGTTGATTTGTGAGTAACTAGCTGCGTATACTATCTAATGTGAACGAGAACTTTAGCTTAGGTATTCCGCTTGCCTGTAAGCGACTTGTGATAATATCTACAACTGCTTTATATGACATATCATCTTTAGAACCAAATGGGATGCCTGCTTTCCATTTCCCATTTAAGGTGACAGTCAGTGTCGCAGGTACTATAAATCTTCGAGGCGATACATAGGCTTTGCTTGTATATCTTTCTTCTGCGTTTAGGTTTACTTTAGTAAAATCCGACAGGTAAGTTTCTAGCAGTAACCAAAACACTCTATCTACTGTGGCTGCCAAATAAACTTCTGGGAGATTCCAAAGAAATGGCTTTATAAAGACAGTCATTCTTGTATTTCCGATGTTGTCTATGTAATTATCATCTTTTGGTATGGACTCTAAATACTTGTTAACCCGATAAAGATTTAAGTCCAGACCGCGTTCCGTTAACAATGCCGTCATATATCCTTTCTTATCAGCAAGGTTAGCTAGCCGGACAAGAAGACCCGTCTTACTATCGCGTAGGGTTCTGGTATCTGTTGGCAATACTTGCGGCTTACTTACTAGAGCGATTTCTTCATTAAATAGTAGTTTAACCAAATCTTGTTTATAAGGATATATTCGTTCTATTGCCTTGCGACAAAACTCATGATATGGATAATCTCGGTTGTCAGGAGCTAAAAATACCCCTGCTTCGCAGTTAAGTAAACACTTATTTTTTATAATAACTAAAGAAGCTTCATCCACAGCCCTCATATCTACATTAGCCAGTTGAGTTAACTCATAGTCTTGAATGTATTTTAATGCTTCTTGCCATATTCCACATACTTCTATAACAAAGCCATTAACTAATAATACTTTGACTGAATATTCAGCCCTGTTTTTGTATTTAGAAGCAGACTCCCAGTTTTTTGAATAATTACTGCGCTTCCTAAAAATATTTCTGATGAAACGTATCGCTGAGTTCCCGCTTGTCCCGGTCGATAATTCGCTTACATTTATGCAAATATGTATCACAGTCAAAGGCAAAATAGCCTTCTTAACTCTCCCATTATCTCGCCAATACAGAGAATCTTCTATGAACTTCAGGTCTTGTTTTCGGGCTGATTCTACACCTAATATAAAACTGTAAGGGGCAAGGTTAGCTAGCGTTTCCCGTAATAGTGTTTCTGTTGGACGTAATTTCTTAACCTTGACTTTAGTTCCATTCAACTGCGGGCTGTGCTGCTCAATACGCTCCTGTTCTGTAGCATCAAGTAGCGATTCAGGCACTAACTCGTAATAGATGGTAAACAGCTTTTTTCGTTGCTTTTGTAGTTGATCGAGTCTGTGGTGGCTGTCACCTGCCCAGCGGGTACGTAGATTCTTTGCTTTTCCTATGTACCAAATTATAAAATTTTCGTCTATAACGTAATATATTCCTGATAGTTCGGGAAGTATAGCTCTGTTCTTTAAACCGATATGGGGTAATTGCAGGATATCTTCGTCTGCATTCATGTTTTTGTTCTATATTTACTGCGACGTATTTCTATAGATAATATTCGCAAGTTCGCCAGCTAATGTCAATAGAGAGCGCAGTTTTTATTTAGCATTTTTGTACAACTCAAAAAAAGAAATCCCCAGGCTTTGGGGATTTCTCCTATTTAAGCCATCGCTAAATCTATTTAATCTCCGGCATCAAACACTTATCGGAATCGCAGCCCGCAGGCCCCGAATCCATCATTTCACCCAAGTCATAGCGACTCAGTGCCACCTGAAAAACATCGATTTGACGACGCACTAAAACGTCTTTCAACATCGTCTCGTAAGTTGCCTTTGCAATCGGTTCAAAGGGCAAACGGGGGAAAGTTTCCAGCGCGTCAAATCTGGACAAAAGTGCGGCGGAAATGTAGCCTTCGTCATCGCGAATCGCTTCATAAATTCGCGTACCCAAACTTTCAACTTCATTTTCTCGCAACTCAATCGTGGCGCTGGTGTTGTGCCGCACGTAGAACTTTTGGACTTGCATATAAAAGTCCATCTGTGCCGCTGCTGAGAATTTGTTGATCTCAATTTCATCGGCACCGGGCAAATCTGCCCAACTGACAGCCACGGGTATTTCTACCAGCCATTCTGTACAGCGTTCGTCGAAGGGATTGTTTAGCAAATTGCCGTTTTCATCTTTGTCAGATTGGGACGGAATTACGTTGTATCCGTAGTCGATACAGGCGAGGGCTACAGGGTCGTTTTTGCCGAAAGTGATTCGGCGAATGAAACGCTGGGATTTGGGGGGATGCCAGCCGGGAGAAGCACCTGTCAGTAGAGATTTTGTACCCGATGGTTGGACGGTTGTGCAGCGATTGGGGCGTTTCAAAGAATGCCGATCGCAATAATCCCATACCACCCGATTCACAATCTCCCGCCAACCAGTCAAATACTCTTCTTCCCGCTGTTTAAACGCAATTCCTTGGTCGGTTTGCGGGCGGCCTTCCACCCACCAGCGCAACCACTCAACGCCAAAAGCATGAACGAAGAAATCAAATAATCCCGTGAAAGATACGCCGACAATCGGGTCTAATTCGCGGCTATATTGATAGCGAGGTTCGCTAAATTTGTGATTGAGAAGTACCGCGACAGATAAACCTGCGGCCCTGAAAGCTTCTTCTTGTTCTTTGAAGTTGTAAGGGTCGATTTGATTGAGGTGAACCTCCCCCAAATTACAGTGAAAATTAGAGCCGATGATTTCCAGTTTTGTTATCCTAAAGGCTTTTTATCCTCTAGTTCTACAGATTCTATTTTATCTGTAGCTCGGCGTACTTTTTCATTTACTTTAGTTGTAAATGCCCCGCACTCTTGCCAGGATTATGTTCTTCAATTAAGAAGGTTCACCTGGTACGCTCTACGGTGGTAAAGGATTTTTAATTCCCTTACTTACCTCGGAATCAACATCTCAGTCTTCTCCGATTTTGCGAGGTTTTTAACGTGAGGCAAAATTACTTACCACACGGGTTTAAGCCCAAACGAACTGACCGATGCTCTAATTCTTCCGCAGTCATGTCAGGATAGCGTTCCTGCAACCAATGTTTCGCTTTACCTTCATCGTAAGCTTTCAAAAACTCAATTTTTAGACTTGGTGTTGAAAGTAAATCAACGTTAGCTCTAGCTACAGCTTCACCAGCCCATTGAATTGCACCTTCACCAGAATAATACTGTTTTCTGACAGCATCGATACATTCTTCTAATGTCGGTTTAGAATGGAAAACACGGGTATGGTTTGCCATGCGAAGGGCATCGCGTTCTGGGTCTATTCTCCAGTTGCCTTGATCGTCTTGTTGCCACAGATTGTTTTTAGCATTTGCTCCCAGTTCATCATCAAAAGAAAACTGACGAATTCCCGCGCTGCGCCTAATATTTCCAGCAACAATTGTGACCGCAGCTTCGTCAATCAATACGCAGCATTCAACTGAATTTAATTGTCGCCCTAAAGCTTTATTCAAAATTGCGGCGCAGCGTTGATAAAGGTCGGGCAATTTCACCGGATTTGCGACTCCGCCAAAACCTTTTAAAGGTTCTCCCACCGGGCGAACGTCGCTTAAATCGATGTAAACTTGAACTTCTCCGGCAAATCTTTCATCTGTGGATAATTCCAGCAAAGCTTGATAGGATTTCACCCAACCTTGGCGGGAATCTCCGACATAAATAGTTGCGGTTTTTTCGGCTATTTTTACTTCGGTTTCTTGACGGCGAGATTGAGCTGGTGTAGAGCCGATTTCACCTTGCATTGTCACGGTTAAGCGGTTGCTAATCGGTGGCAATTGGTTGATGTATTTGGGTTCCAAAACTGCGCCGGTGCCGCAGCCCATCATCGCCAAATCCATCAACAAGCCAAAGGCTCTCCAGTCGATAATATTTGTTGAGGAGCAATTATAGGCGCCGGAAAAATTCTCTGGTTGCTCGATCCATTTGCTACCGCCCACCCACAGCCAGCGCCCGGAAGCGAGGGTTTTGAGCTCGTTTTGCATCCGGTGTAGGAGTTGTGTTTCTTCGGAGGTGAGGTTTCCGAGCTTTTGGAGGCCTTTGACGGTTCGATCGCACACATCGGCCCAAGTCTCCCTTCCCGTGTCGGTACGGCGGCTGTACGTCCTGAAAAATACTGGATTGGCTGCGGGTGCTGTTTCGGGGAAATCGGACAGGTGGCGTTTCTCGCGGGCACTCGATCGCTCTAATTCTTGAACCATAGGTTGTGTACTGACGTGTCGGAATATCTCAACAGACTATGAATATACAACACGATTCAGATTTAGGGTGAAAGCTTGATAAATTTGATAATTTGCACTAGATATGGGGAAAGAGAGTTTACAAGCTCGATCGGGCGATCGGCCTAAAACTTCAGCAAAAAACCCGATTTCTGCTATGAACCGGGTAAAGCACAAATGTTGTCAACCGTCAATTATTTGTCGTTAAAAACTCAATATTTGGCAGCAGCGGGTCTTGAACCACCCCGACACCGTTAAATCCCCAACGTTCGAGCAGCTTTTTCACAGACGAACCGGAAATAGATTCTACCCCGAATCGATCGGCAACATCAGCAGCATGGGCATTGAGATAACTCAAAGCGTCATAGTCTTCGCGAAACATCAGCAGGTAACTCACCGCCGAATCTGGATTGGGACAAGCGCTGATATATTTGCCGTCAGCACGGGAACGCAGCAAGTAAAAAACTTGGGATAACATTTTATCTTTTTCGTCAAAATAATAGATTAACTCAAATCGGGAATCGGGAATCGGGAATCGGGAATCGGGAATCGGGAATCGGGAATTGGTAAATTAAAAAAGTTTAATTATTTTTCTTCCTTCTTCCTTCTTCCTTTCTCTATCTAAATCAAAGTCAGTGCCAAACCTTTAAATCCCCTGCCGTCGCCAATTTGACCGACGATCGAAGCCCGACCGGTCGTCAAATTAATATTGTACAAGCTGGAAACTCCGCCAACATCGATCGCAGCCAAAGCCGTCTCGTTACCGCCAACACTTCTGATATCAAAGCCGAGAACGGTACCAGCATCAATTCCCAAAGATCCGATCGTATTCAACGCCCCATTATTCGGCGGATCTTGCCGCACCAAAACGTCTAAATTACTGTCAATTACAAACAGCGTTGTCGAAGTTGCACCCGCAAAGTTATTCACATACGCAGCAGCAGCAGCAGCCGGAATTGCCCCAAAATTGCGATCGCCCGTGGCATAAACTAAATTGCGATCGAGTTGAATTCCCCCCGTCAGCGTGTCAAAATCGACAATTCCCCCGGTATCCGGGTTGAGGCGACCATTTTGTCCCGCTTGATTGACAAACCGAATGCGATCGACTGTGGGATTGAAATCCAAACCCGCAGCCCCCGGAGTCAAACCAACAGCAAACGGCCCGCTACCGACTTGACTTGCAGCGCCAGTTACAGGGTCGATCGCGTACAATCGATTGCTAGAACCCAAACCGTAAAGCAAACCGTTAGCAGGGCGAAAATCAATTCCCAGCAAACTTTCTCCCGGCTGCAATCCCGTAACTGCCGCTTCGCCCAGAATCGCCCGCGGTGCCGCCTCATTAAAACCGACAATTGTTTCAGCGCCATTTCTAACAGTTAAGGCGTAAGCTGTAGGCAAAGGCAAAGCCAAACCGTTAATCTGTCTCCCATCGGCAATTTGATTGACAAAAGAAGCTTGACCGGTACTTAAATTAATGTTGTACAAGCCCGAAACGCCGCCGACTTCCAGTGCCGCCACTGCCACTTCGCGGCCGCCAATACTTCGGATATCAAAGCCGAGAATGCTACTAGCATCAACTCCCAAAGATCCGATCGTATTTAACACTCCATTATTCGGCGGATCTTGCCTTACCAAAACGTCTGAATTGCTGTCAATTACAAACAGCGTCGTCGAAGTTGCGCCCGCAAAGTTGTTCACATACGCAGCCCCCACAGCCGCAGGAGAACTGCCAGAATTACGATCTGTCGTCGCATAAACTAAATTGCGATCGAGTTGAATTCCTGCCGCCAAAGTGTCAAAATCGACAATTCCTCCCGTATCTGGGTTGAGGCGACCGTTTTGACCGGCTTGATTGACAAACCGAATGCGATCGACTGTCGGATTGAAATCCAAACCCACAGCCCCCGGAGTCAAACTAACAGCAAATTGCCCGCTACCGACTTGACTGGCTTCCCCGGTTTTCGGATTAATTGTATACAAGCGATTGCTGCTACCCACACCGTAAAGTATGCCGTTAGCCGGCCGATAATCAATCGACAGCAAACTTTCTCCCGCTTGCAATCCAGTCACGGGGAAATCTGTGATGACGCTTTGCGGATTGGAAAGGCTAAAACCGACAATCCGATTAGCAGGAGTTAAAGCATAAGCCGTTGTCAGCGCTTGAGGCGGGGGATTCGGAACAATGCTGCTAATATTAGCAGTGAAATTTGCCCTACCGATCGCGCTTTGTCTCACCCCTCTGAGAGTAGCGAAAAATTCTCCAGTAACTCTGTCTTGAATAACAGTATCGTTTCCAGCTTCCAGAATATTCAAATCGCTAAAACTGACACCTTCGCCCAAAGCGATTAAATCTGTACCGGCTGCAAAATCGGCGATCGCGTCAGCATTTCCCAAACTCGCACCGCCGCTGGTACGGAAAGGGTCAGCCACAGCATAGCGGTTCAAAACAAATACGTCTGCCCCATCTCCACCTATCAGGATATCAGTATCTCGATCGCCCGACAAAACATCATTGCCCGCGTTTCCCGAAATAACATCGCTGCCTTTTCCGCCAAATAAAAAGTCGCTATCTTCGCCGCCGTTAACAGTATCGTTACCTAAATCCCCAAACAGCGAATCTCTCCCGGAATTCCCATCAATTGAATCACTGTCTTTTCCGCCAAAAATGCTGTCATTGCCAGAATTTCCCGCAATTGCATCATTGCCCATCAAACCAAAAATCAAATCATTTTCTATTGTTCCTGCAAGCGTGTCTGCTTGTGCAGTGCCTCTAATTTCTGCCACGATCCAATTCCCCTCTAAATTTGACACTCCCGCCACTTTTAGGCAGCGGAATTCTCAGCACAAAGTTTCCCAAATCCGCAGTAGCCGCTAATTTGACAGAAATACTTTTGGTTTGAACTGCATATTTTACGATCAATATTGTACGCAGCCAAAATGATAAATAAATCCGCCTCCAGAGATATATAAAATCGCCCCAGATACAGATATACTCGATAGTTTGCGGTATAAACTGGGGCCCTCGCAGCGCAACTGCAAACCCCAACTTGTACTTTTTAGCGGTGCGAACTTATGAAACCTTGTACTGCGTTCATTAGTGATATACGCTGAATCTATAATTTTGGATCTGTACAGTCAGAAATAATTTTTCAACTTTGATCAGGGCTTACGATCGGGGCAGAGAAACCGGGTTTTTGGATAAAATATTTCGTTGTAGCCCGCAGATGGGCGTAAAAACCCGGTTTCTTTGGTCGGAGTGCGTCCAGGACTGATAGTGTATAAATTGCACTAATTCGTAAATCCTATCCTTCTCTTTCCCCTGCTTTTTCAAGCTTTCAGCAGTGCCTTAGAAGCTGATTCTCCAGCGAGTTTTAGTTGCGATCGCAATTTCAGATTCAACATCACCAAGACAATCCACTGACCGATCATAGACAACAAAATCGTAGTTCCAGATCCCATGTAAGCCGAAGAAGTCCAAAAAATCGGAAATGTTGAAGATAGCCAGAATATAGGATATTTGTCTGAAGTGAGTAACAGCATAGATAAAATCACAGGTGGTAACAAGATAGCACCGCAGATAGTACCTACTGCCCAAATTTCCTGATTGCGACTTTTGAGAAATAGGAATAGTTGGGTGATGGCTGCGTAGATGAGGATCAGATTCATCCCGATAACTACATCCCAAAATAGGTTTGTATCAAACGTCTCCATTCTGTTTCTAGGTGTAAAAATTAGTCCGCCGATGACAATTAAGGATGAGCTGAGGAGATTAATCGCGATCGCAACTATAGCCGGACTTTTTTCACTCCAAATCAAATCGAGTAGTGGGTAACGCCGCCACAACTTCTGGCCGCTGGGAACAATTTGTTGACGATACCTCGCCCAATCGTACAAAGATTGTCTGTCAGACGTTAAAGATGCTATGACAATTAAGAACATCACCAAATTTAAGATTAGCAAAGGAATTTTTTCACCGTAGCCTGTCGAATTAGTTTGGAGTGCAAAGCCTAAGATGATTGGCTGACAGCAGACAACAGCAACATAACTTTGTCGCTTGCTAAAAACTGTAGTAGTGGGATTAGGAAAACGGCGCAGCCATCCCTGCCACATCCAATAGGTTCCGATACCACAAATTGATAGAGACAAAATCATGCCACTCACAAGATTTTTACCGATTGGCAAGCAAAACCATTGTAACTTGTCTATACCTATACCTAATGAACCGAATGCGTATGTATCAGTTATTATTCCAAAAATTAGATATCTGAGGATGCCAATGGAAGACACAAATGTTCCTAGATCCCCAGCAGTTACTGTCAACTTAATTGTAGAGATTATAAACACAAACAAAGCGATACCGCTAGCCAACCAAGGTTGAAATCCTCCCAACCAACTGGTTGTCAATCCAAATAGCATCGCAGCGCTGTAAAATAAAGCACAACTAGCTGCGATCGCCATGTAAAAACCTAAGATTTCAGGCAAAGGTATTTGAGCAGTTAATCCAGTGTATAGATGTAGTGGAATTACCAGAATTGCTGCTAGATAAAGTAAGATAGGAACACCCAAAACTTTGCCAAGAAAAATTGTATTGGCAGATTGGGGACTGAGGCGAATAAAGTTCAGAGTACCCCGGCGTTCCTCCTTATCTAAGTCACTGACGAGCATATAAGTCCCGGCTACTAATAGGACTAACACGCTAGAGATACTCAGCCAAATAAATATTTCTACCGACCATTTTGGCCAGTCAATCACTAAATTACCCAAGGTATCTGTGAGACATTTTTCTCCTGATTTTGTGTTGTCGGTCGTCTTTAAAACACAAAATCTGTTATAAATCGGTTCAGCACCCTTAGTATTACGAAGAGCAACGGGTAACTGGGCCATGTAATACATGAATAGTAGCAGTTGAGGCCCTAGAGAGAAAGCAGATGCGATCGCCATATTGCCCATTTTCCAGCGGCCTTTGATTTCTCGAAATAACTGGGGATTCCAGTTACCGATTTGGTCTAGTAAATTGAGTGTCATGGTTTATTAGTGATTAGTTGTTGGTAATTCTCTCTCTTCTCTTTCTCTGCGCCCTCTACGCTCTCTGCGGTAAAAAAATCCGATCCAACTGAGATATTGCAGCAATGTCAATAAGGGGATTTTTGGCGGGGAGGGCGGGTTTATTTAACCTGTTTGCAACCCGAAAGGCCTTTGGTGAACCCGCCCCTACAGATCCCACGCGAATGGTGCAATATCTCTGATCCAACCGTAAAAGAGATAAATCAGTTATAACTCACGGTTCATTCTTTGCACGAAGGTTTAAAAACCAAATTAGGAAGCTTGCTGGTGTCCCATTTTGAGGAAAATGGTTTCTAAATCTTCTTGAGCGCAGTGGAATTCGGTTAGAGGAATGTTAGCTGCGACGAGTTCGCGTAATAGATTGGCGGCATCTTCCTGGCTTCCTGAAAAGTTAACACACACCTGATTAGTTTCCGGCACTATTTCCCAATTTTCTACCCAAGGAAAGTTTTTTAATTCGGATACTAACGCTTCTAAATTATCACCTAAAACCGACATAAAAATTTGCTGGCGACTGAGGCGTTTGTAAAGTTCTTGTAAAGGTGCGCTTTCCACCAGATATCCGAGTTCCATGATACCAACCCAGGTACAAAGTTCGGCTAAGTCACTCAGAACGTGAGATGATATGACTACGGTCATGCCGGCTTGTTGCAAGAGTTTGATAATTTCGCGAAACTGCATTCGGGCGATCGGATCTAAGCCTGAAACTGGTTCGTCTAATAATAGCAACAGCGGTTCGTGGATGATTGTTCTCGCTAAACTCAGGCGCTGTTTCATCCCCCGCGACAGGGTGGAAATTACGCTGTTACGTTTGTTGGTTAATTGTACGAGTTCTAAAACGGAGTTGATGCGCGATCGCCGATGGGACTGTTGGAGGTTATAGAGTCGCGCAAAATAGTCTAAATAATCCAAAACAGTCAAGTCGTCGTAGAGGGGAAAGTCGTCGGGAAGGAAGCCGATGCGTTGTTTGAGTATGGGATGCGATCGATCGCGCAACAACCGATCGCCATTGATGTAAATTTCCCCTGTAGTCGGTTCTTCAGCCGCCGCCAACATCCGCAGCAGAGTAGTTTTCCCCGCACCGTTGGGGCCGATGAGTCCGCATACTTCGCCTGCTGCTACTTGCAAATCGATGTCATTGACGGCGATATGGCGATCGAATTGTTTCGTCAGCCCGCGAGTTTCTATTGCTAGTTGTTGTGCCATATTTTGAGCGGTGAGAGAAGTTTTATCGGTACATCTCTGGCATGAAAATAGATGTCTGCAACCAGCCTAGCCCGTTCTTACTGGAATTGTCATCTCGTTTCTGAAATGAAAACAGAGATATTCTCGATCGCACAAATCCTTACTAATATCAAGTCTGCACGGAAAATTCCTCTGGATCGATACCCCCATTTACCCAGCGAATTGCCTCCCTAGCTGATGTCAGATTTGGTGGTACTCTCAAAGCGTGAATGAATCCCGTACTCGGACAAGTCATTTTTAACAAATAAATTGGCTCGAAACCAAGAGTATATATTGCTAATAGTGTATATTCCTGCCAACTATCTATTTGTCCTGCTCGCAACTCTTGACAAATGCGGTCGTAACCAATTCCTTCAATTAACACTCGCCTCAGCTCGGCATTATCTTCTGTTAAAATCCATTTTGATTGCCATCGATCGGAGTGAATTTGACCGTATGTTTCAGGCAATCTGACACCGTGATAATAGTAAAAATTCCATCCGTCCGCAAACTCGATCGCGGGTTCTCCTTCCGCGTGCAAGCGGTTTTGACTGTCAAAGCGCAGGTGGCGGGGGCGATCGCACACCAGGCAAATTTTTTCAAACGGAAATATCCAACCGCAATGCTCCAAAAGCTGCTTTTGGCAGTCATGTATTTCTTGTGCTTTTTGCGAGAGATTGATACCTGATGAAGAGACATACAATTCAGTTAAATAGATTTCTTTAAGCAAATCCGTGGAGGTTTCAGGGTAGATCAGAGAGAAAAGGTCATTGGGAGAACAACTCATAATCGTTTCTTGCGATCGCTCATATTCGTCGGGAAAACAATTCGTTATCGTTTCTTGCGATCGCTCATATTCGTATTCGTTAACCAATTCCTGCATTAGCGAACTCAGTGTGCTGTCTGCTGCGGACTCGATCGTTATGCAATTGATCTCACGCCACCACACCCCCGGACTTGCAAATTGTCCCACAATCCATGGGTACATCCATTCCCATTTCCAGTCTAAGTTTAGCTTTTTGCCAAATATATTCCAGGACCATTGGTCTGACCAGTTTTGTGAACGATCGCTTTTTAGCAAGTTGAAGATTTGGAGACAAGCGTCGTGGGGACTGCTGCAAACAATAACTTCCGGTTCTTCTAGGTCAATAGTGGCGTAGGCAACTTTGACTGCTGCTGTGGCTTTTTCAGCATCAATTGGCCTAGTCGAGAGAATCAGACGTTTCTGTGCGAGTTCCCCTAACACGTTGAGATCCACCGCAATTTTATCGGAGTCGAGGGCGAGTCTCGTTAGATTGGTGAGCGATCGCAACGCGCTGATATTGGTAATTTGATTGTTGTTGAGATCGATATCTGTCAGATTGGTGAGGGAACCGAGGGAGCTGATGTCGGTAATTTGATTGTTGTTGAGATACAGTCTTGTCAGATTAGTGAGCGATCGCAACGCGCTGATATCTGTAATTTGATTGTCGTCCAGATACAGTGTTGTCAGATTGGTGAGCGAGCCGAGGAAACTGATGTCGGTAATTTGATTTTTTTCGAGATGGAGTTCTGTCAGATTGGTGAGCGAGCCGAGGAAACTGAAGTCGGTAATTCGATTGTTGTTGAGATTCAGTGTTGTGAGATGGGTGAGCGAGCCGAGGGAGCTGATGTCGGTAATTAGACCTCTGATCTTCAGTTCTGTCCTTCTTGAAAGTATCCGCTCCGCTGCTTCAGCGTCATCAGTACCAGCCTTTTTTAACAACAGTTTAACTGTGTGTCTTGCTCCTTCTGAAAGACTGTCAATATTCCTGCACCAGTCGGCAAAGCGACTAAAACTAATTGATTCGTTTGGTTGTTGTTCTGACATAAGACACTCCTAGATGGTGAATGGCGGCATCGGGAATGGGGCATGGGAATACCATTAACTGTTCGTATTATGGCTGGTGCAATGAGAAGTTGTTGGGTGATGGTGCGATCGAATTGTTTCGTCAGCCCGCGAGTTTCTATTGCTAGTTGTTGTGCCATGTTTTGAGCGGTGAGTGAAGTTTTATCGGTACATCTCTGGCATGAAAATAGATGTCTGCAACTAGCCTAGCCCGTTCTTACTGGAATTGTCATCTCGTTTCTGAAATGAAAACAGAGATATTCTCGATCGCTGAAATCATTGGTATTATTAACTCTTCCCTCTTCCTTCTGCTATATCAAGTCTGCACGGAAAATTTCTTTGGATCGATACCCCAATTTACCCAGCGAATTGCCTCCCTAGCTGATGTCAGATTTGGCGGTACTCTCAAAGCGTGAATGAATCCTGTACTGGGACAAGTCATTTTTAACAAATAAATCGGTTCGACATCGGCATTATCTATTTTTAATAGCGCATATTTCTGCCAAGTATCTATTTGTTTGGCTGACAATTCTTGAATTATGCGATCGTAACCAATTCCTTGAATTAACACTCGCTTTAGTTCGGCATTATCTGCAGATAAAAGCCATTCTGCTTTCCACAAATTGGGATGCACTTGACCGTATTGTTCCGGCAATCTGACACCGTGATAATAGTAAAAATTCCATCCGTCAGTAAACTCGATCGCAGGTTCTCCTTCCGCGTGCAAGCGGTTTTGACTGTCAAAGCGCAGGTGGCGGGGGCGATCGCACACCACGCAAATCTTTTCAAAGGGAAATATAAAACCGCAATGCTCTAAAAGTTGCTTTTTGAAGCTAAGTATTTCTTGTGATTTTTGGGAAAGATTGATATTTGATGAAGAGACATACAATTCAGTTAAATAGATTTCTTTAAGCAAAGTCGTGGGGGTTTCAGGGGATTTCAGGTCGTACAAAGAATAGGAAAAATCATGCTCTATAGTTGGTTCCGATCGCCCATATTCGTCACCAAATTCCCTCATTAGCCAAATCAGTGTGCTATCTGCTTCGGACTCGATCGTCATGTGATCGAACTCATAATCCCACACCCCCGGACTGGCAAATTCTCCCACAATTGATCGAGACATCCATTTCCAGTCTAGCTTTTGCCCCGGTCGATTCCAGCGACCTTCGTTTGAGCAGTTTTCTGAACGATCGCTTTTTAGCAAGTTGAAGATTTGGAGAAAAGCGTCGCGGGGACTGCTGCAAATAATAATTTCAGGTTCTTCTAGACCAATAGCTGCATAGGCAACTTTGACTGCTGCTATGGCTTTTTCAGTATCAATTGGCTTAGTT
Organism: Cyanobacteria bacterium SOY_34_metabat_3; assembly: GCA_031399265.1. Taxonomy (GTDB): domain Bacteria; phylum Cyanobacteriota; class Cyanobacteriia; order Cyanobacteriales; family Microcoleaceae; genus Microcoleus. The sequence continues at coordinate 31,072 of JANNOR010000210.1, forward strand.
GAGAGAGCAAGATGTTTCTGTGCGAGTTCGCCTGACACTCTGATATCGGTAATTCGATTCCAGAGATCGAGTGCGGTCAGATTGGTGAGCGATCGTAAGGCGCTGATATCGGTAATTTGATTGTTGCTGAGATTGAGTGTGGTCAGATTGGTGAGCGAGCCGAGAGAGCTGATGTCGGTAATTCCATTGTTGCTGAGATTGAGTATGGTCAGATTGGTGAGCGAGCCGAGAGAGCTGATGTCGGTAATTCCATTGGTGCTCAGCTCCAGTTTGGTCAGATTGGTGAGCGAGCCGAGGAAGCTGATGTCGGTAATTTGATTGCGGTCGAGATTCAGTGTGGTCAGATTGGTGAGCGAGCCGAGGAAGCTGAAGTCGGTAATTCTATTGTTGCCGAGATCCAGTGTTGTGAGATTGGTGAGCGAGCCGAGGAAGCTGAAGTCGGTAATTCTATTGTGCGTGAGATCGAGTCTTGTCAGATTGGTGAGCGAGCTGAGGGAGCTGATGTCGATAATTTCATTGTTGCTGAGATTGAGTGTGGTCAGATTGGTGAGCAAGCCAAGGGAGCTGATGTCGCTAATTTGATTGTCCCGCAGAAGCAGTCTTGTCAGATTGGTGAGCAAGCCAAGGTAGCTGATGTCGATAATTTGATTGCGGTCGAGATGGAGTCTTGTCAGATTGGTGAGCAAGCCGAGGAAGCTGATATCGGTAATTTGATTGCCGCCGAGCTCCAGTTTTGTGAGATTGGTGAGCGAGCCGAGGAAGCTGATGTCGGTAATTTCATTGTTTTCGAGATTGAGTGTTGTCAGATTGGTGAGCGAGCCGAGAGAGCTGATGTCGGTAATTTTATTGTAGTAGAGATTCAGTGTTATCAGATTGGTGAGCGAGCCGAGAGAGCTGATGTCGGTAATTTGATTGTAGTAGAGATCCAGTGTGGTCAGATTGGTGAGCGAGGCGAGGGAGCTGATGTCGGTAATTT
>JANNOR010000224.1:0-13318 GCA_031399265.1 Cyanobacteria bacterium SOY_34_metabat_3
GATTTCACTCGCCTGGTGTTTCTTCAACCCGCGAAGGCGGGTTTTGTTTGTGTAGCCGCGATTTCAATCGCCGGGTGTTTCTTCAACCCGCGAAGGCGGGTTTTGTCTGTGTAGCCGCGATTTCAATCGCCGGGTGATTTCAATCGCCGGGTAATTTCGATCGCCTTAATTAACTTCAAGGGCTCGATTTGCGACGGCGATCGCCTCCTTGGCCGCTGTTTCCTTACGTTCGCTGTAGCGATCGGTCAAATAGTCCGTTTGCTCGCGCAACAGCAGAGTAAACTTGTACAATTCCTCCATAACGTCGATCGCCCGATCGCGATAAGCCGAATCCTTCATCGTTCCATCGTCGTTGAACTCCTGATAAGCCTTAGCAACAGAAGACTGGTTCGGAATCGTAAACATCCGCATCCAGCGACCCAAAATCCTCAAAGTATTCACAGCATTAAAAGACTGCGAACCCCCGCTAACTTGCATCACCGCCAAAGTGCGTCCTTGAGTCGGTCTAACAGCCCCAATACTCAAAGGAATCCAGTCAATTTGATTTTTCAGAATCCCGGTAATATTACCGTGCATTTCTGGACTAGACCAGACTTGACCCTCCGACCACAAGCTCAATTCCCGCAATTCTTGAACCTTCGGATGAGTATCGGGAACGCTACCGTAAATCGGCAATTCTAGAGGGTTGAAAAACCGAACTTCAGCACCGAAACCCTCAATAATTCGAGCCGATTCTTCTGCCAACAAACGGCTGTAAGAACGCTCTCTTAAAGAGCCGTATAAAAACAGGATGCGAGGAGGATGATCAAAACGAGTCATGAGTAGGGTTAATTAGTTATAAGAATGGGGCTATTGAGAATAAGTTTGTTTTCCTGCTAACTCTTGCAGGAAAGCGGTTTGCGCCTCTCTCAATTCAACGTTGGGATTGGCATCCAGAATAGTGAGTATCGCATCGTCATAAGACGAACCTGCCTGAATCAAGTAGGAAGCCAGCATCGTTCCGGTGCGTCGTCTGCCACTTGTGCAGTGAATTGCAACCCCGTGCCCCAAATGATTCTGGCTATCCACAAAGGTTTGCAATTGCTGAATCTGTTCTTGGCTGGGTGCCGTACCGCCTTTCGTTGGCAACCAAAGGTGAGGAATGTTTGCCTGCTCATACAAATCCAGATTGGAAGCATCGTCCATTACAGAGACGATCGCCCCAATACCTACTGATTGAAGCGTAGAAAGTTCCTCGGCTGTTGGCTTCCGCACCCCTGCCAGTTGACCTGGAATCACCCACCACAAATTCTCTGAAATTGGTTGCGCTTGTTGTTCGTCCATTGCAGTCGCCTCATTCGACAGGGGTAGGATTTTTGTGGCAAATAAACATCACACTTTTCATTTATTTTCCTCGCTTACTTGAATATCGCGAAATCCGTTGGATATGATCCGATAAACTGCAACTGCTAACTGTGCGCCCCAAATCGGAGCCACCCAGTAAACCCAATGATGTTCCCAAATGCCGCCAATTAAAGCCGGGCCGAGAGAGCGTGCCGGATTCATGCTGGCTCCGGTAATCGGCCCCATAAATGCGGCTTCCAGTCCTACAGTTAAGCCAATTGCTATTCCTGCAAAACCGATGGGAGCGCGCCTATCTAATCCCGAACCGAGGATAACAAACATTAAGATAAAAGTCAATACAGTTTCTAAAATTAGAGACTGCAACCAGTTACCGTTCAGAGGAACAGTTGCACCGAGATTTGCTACTTCACCTAAAGTAATTAGCAGCAGTTTAGAAGCCGCAATCGCACCCGCACACTGCGCCAAAATATACGGCAAAACACGTTTTTTGGGAAAAAAACCGCTCGTCCAGAAAGCTAATGTGACTGCCGGATTCAGGTGAGCGCTGCTAATATGGCCCGTAGCATAAATCATCGCGGCGACAACGGCTCCAAAGACAAAACTGATGCCTAAATGAGTGATAGCACCCTGGCTAATTTTGTTGACCATTACCGCGCCCGTGCCAGCAAAAACCAGAATAAACGTACCGAGGAATTCTGCGATCGCTTCTCTCCTGCACTCCGGCGAGAACAAGCTGTTAGCTGTCTTAGAAACTGACTTGAACATTGAGTCTATTGATAACTTGAGCTTTGTTGTTGGATGATAGTTGCAATGCAAAAGTGTTCCCACTGATACCTAAAAAGTTGCCTGCTGCTTCAATAACTCCCCAATTGTAGAATCAAGCTGAGCTTTGCCACCAAAAACAGTCCCTACCTTGCCATTGTAGAAGTGCTGATAAATTAGTTGATACCCTTCTTTTGGTAAAGGAATATAACCCACAGAACTAACTAAGGTCGGAGCTTTCTTCATGTAGAATTCAACAAAGTTGCGTAGTTCTACTTTACTTTGAGCTGAGTTGTAGCTGACATAGATAAATAGAGGTCGTGCCAAGGGCTGATACTGAGATTTTTCTACAGTTTCGCGCGAGGGCAATACTGCTCCTTTACCTCTGTCAATACCTACGGCTTTCAATTGACTTTGGTTTTTTTCATAATAGGACAATCCAAAGTAACCTAAAGCATTTTCGTCTTTAGTAACTCCCTGGACTAAAACTGTATCGTCTTCACTAGCTGTATAGTCGGTTCGACTGGCTTTCGGAGTACCTACTATTGCCTCTGTGAAGTAGTCAAATGTACCGGACTCTTTGCCTGCACCGTAGAGGGTGATGGGTTGATTTGGCCAATTAGGTCTAATCTGATTCCAGCGGGTAATTTTTCCTTGGGCGGCTGGTTCCCAAATCTTTTTCAATTCCTCTACTGTAATGTCTTTTGCCCAGTTATTTTTGGGATTGACTACTACTGTGAGAGCGTCAAATGCGATGGGTAATTCGTAGTAGCGGATGCCAGCTTTTTTGCAGGCTTCCATCTCCTCGGATCGGATGGGTCGCGAGGCGTTGCTAATGTCTGTTTCGCCAGCACAAAACTTTTTAAATCCGCCGCCCGTGCCGGAGAATTCAACAGTAATTTGTGCCTTTTTGGGATTCGTATTTTGATATTCTTTGGCCATCGCATCTGTAATTGGATAGACAGTGCTGGAACCGTCTATTTTAATGCTTTGCGATTCTGGCGACTGGACTTGTCCGCAGGAGTTGAGCAGCCCGATCGTCAAAGCAATTATACTTAATGCGAAAACCTTGGACTTTTTTGCTGCTGGGTTCATTGACTTCACCCAATCCCATAACTAAGGGGTACAATCGAATCATATCAAGAAAATTTGATATGTCAAGTATGAGTGAAGACAAACAGGCAATTAACATATTAAGAAATATTGATTGGTCAACCCGCGTCTGCACAAGGGCGGGCCGGCAGCATCTGACTCAAGCGGCGGTACTCCGACAGGTACTGTTCCAGGGCGAGAAACTGAGCTAAATTGAGGCTGTAGTAGATCCAGCGGCTTTCTTGGCGACTGCGAACTAAACCGGCTTCTTTTAGGGTTTTGAGGTGGAAAGAGAGTTTAGACTGATTGACTCCAAGCCGATCGCACAAATCGCAAACGCACAACTCCTGTTGGCGCAGCAACTCCAGAATCTGAATCCGCAGGGGGTCAGAAAGAGCGTGAAAGCCAGCGGAGACAAGTTTTTCGGAAATTGGCGGCGGTGGAAGGCGATCGGGCGAAGCCGTAGAATTTTTAAGCATCAATTATTTTGAAAAATCCATACAAAACATCATACTTTCTCCAGATTCATCCCAGAAAATTGGTGAATTGAGGATTGAACAATCCTGCCGACTGGACATTACTTCGGGTTCTGTACCCGTGCGGGCACATCAGTTAGTCCGGCCTTTTGCATCAGCGAAATCACGCCTACAGATAGAATTCCCCCAATAATTGCCCCAGCAACTATCAGAATGATAAAGACCTTTTGCAGAGTTTTTTTAGTAGCCGGGTGGTACTGTCTCGGCAATCCTTCACCTTGCTCGTCAAGTTGTTGCTCCAAGGGATCTAGAGGATTGGAGGGATTTGAGTTAAAAGGATTGGGCGCTTGATTCATGGCTGGCTTTGGTTAAAGGAGATTAACAGCTATTTTAACTTGCAATTTGCCGTCGCAGCTTCAATAATACATTCTGGTTTCACTCAATACTCTATAAAATTTATTAAGATACCGAGAATTTTAGCCACATTATTGATAAAATATCCGCTGGTGTCAATCTCGATCGCAGTTCCTTCTAACTTAAAAAATTTCCAGATACTCCCAGTTGTGACAACTCTATAAATTGTCTGAATGTCATTTTCTTGACGCTGGTTAAATATCTGTGCTGCGATCGTTTCTGCCATGCACTGTCCTAAGCCAGATTGAATGTTGTCATTTTTGGCTTCAACCAAGGCGATAACTGGAGATTCAATGACTAGCTGTTCGGGCGATCGGCTAATTAGAAAATCGCAATAACCGCTCAAACCCCTCGCAGCATCTACATTGAATTCTCGACCGGAAAATAAACTCATCCGTTCCGGCAGTAGTTTTTTGAGTTCAACTAATATTGGCACGACAATTAGCTCTGAGCGAGCTTTATCAGAATTAATTTCTAGTGCTAAAGGCAGATTGAATTGCAAAGTTTCTTGCAGCTAAAAATAGCTGGGTTTTATTTCGGTAATATCGGCAAACAAGTCAACCGTTCTCGTCAAGTTTATGCCAAAATTTGTCTTAATTTGTTCGACGCTAAATTGACTGTAGGGCATTTAACTCGGTCTCCCGAAAAATTAAGTGTTTTTAAGAAGCTAACATCAGATTGTTCATCATATCACTTGAGGCGCTAAAATTTAGTCAGATACAAGGTTTCCCAGTCCCCCAATTTTTTATACTATGACGTTACACGAAATTCAAGACCGAGCGCTGAGGTTGTCAGCTCAGGAGCGATGGCAGTTGATCGATGCTTTGATGCGATCGCTCAAACCGAAACCCCGATCGAACGTAAAACCAAAAGGTTTAGCCGCGAGTTTAATTGGCATTGCGAAAACGGACGCGCCACCACCTACAGATGCAGAAGTCAAGGCAATGTTAGATGAGCGGTTAGTGCAAAAGTATCTGTGATGAAAGTTTTATTTGATACCAATGTTTTACTAGATGCAATACTTGCCCGGGAACCTTTTTTAGCGGATGCTGCTTTTTTACTGAATGCAGTTGAATCGGGGCGAGTTGAAGGGTTTATGTCGGCGACAACAGTTACGGATGTGCATTATTTGGTTGGACGACAAACCAAGAGTTCAGAAGCTGCCATTGCTGCGGTAACTCGACTGTTGGCATTGATGGAAATTTGTGCGGTGGATCGAGAAGTTTTGGAGCAAGCGATCGGGCTGGGATTGCCTGATTTTGAAGATGCGGTGCAGATAGCGTGTGCGATCGAGTTAGAGTTAGAGGCGATCGTTACTCGCGATGTCAATGGATTAGCAGGGTCGCCGATTCCCATTTTGTCACCTCAAGAACTGAGAAATCGGTTGAGCTACCAGAGGACTGAATAAATTAAGGGATCGGTGTTTCATCCCCGCCTTAAAAGTGCGGAAATGAAACACTTACAACAAAGTATCGGTATCTATTATTGCTCTGTTTTCGACAGGCGATCGAGCGAAATTGTTGCTGCTTGAGATACTTGAGAATTGCCGTCTTTTTCTAAGTATTTCAAAGCCGAAACGCTTTTAGCACTCGGCAAATTGCCCAAAGCTTCAGCCAGCCTCTGCCGCGTCAGCCAATCTTCCGACTGAGCAAAATTGAGGATGCGATCGATCGCCCCTATATCCTTAATTTCCCCCAAAGCCGAGATTGCCGCCTGCTGGATCACCACTTGCTCGCATTCGAGAGCTTTCAGCAACACGTCGCGAGCTCGCGGATCTTTGAGATTCCCCAGAGAAACCGCAGCACTGAAGCGCACCAGCCATTCCGTATCCTCGTAAAAAGCCCGCACTAAAGCCTCAAAAGCTCTGATATCTTCCAGATAGCCCAAAGCACCAGCAGCGTCAGCCCGAATGCCGTAATCCGGGTCATTTTCTAGCAATTTGACTAAAATAGGATAGCACTCTGCTGTCGGTTTTACTCCGAGAGCAAACACAGCCATCGATCGCACTTGCAAACTTTTGTCGTTCAACACCTTTTTGATCAAAGGTACCGCCTCTGCTGCGGGCACATTCCGCAAGTTTGCCAAGGCCACCATGCGATCGGCTGAATTTTCGCTTTCTAACTTGGCAGCAATTTGCTCTAAGCTTAAAATCGTCATTATGGGTAAATTTGTAGTAAAACTTTACATTTTGGTTATTTTGATTATAAAACAGTCTGAGGACAAAGCTAGGCAGTAAAAACCGCCCAAGGATTGGCGATGAATCAGATTACAGATGATTATTTCCATTAATCTGAAGCTCAGATTAATGGAAATAATCAATTAGAAAGTCTATTATTTAAATCCGAAGCACAGGCGAGGTGTTTCTCAAATTCCCTTTCTTCTTTGCCCGATCGCGTTAGCCGCCCTCTGACAACCTGCCATCAACTATGCCCTTTTACCACCCGCCTTTTTACTCGTCAGCCTTAGAACAAGCGATCGACCGCTACCCCCTAACTGCCGGGCCAGACACTTCCTTAGCAGTGGCGATCGCCCTGATGAGTCAGTTGCAAAACAGTTGTCCGAGAGTCAAAACACCTTTACCCTCAGAGCGGGGTGGGATGACCGAAGCGTCCGCGCCGGACAAGGTGCGGGCCCGCTGCGTGCTGGTGGTGCAGAACCAGCAGACTATTACCACAGGCAATTTATCGGAAAATCCCAGCCGCGGGCTACTAATCGGCATCTTAACTCCCGCCGACCTAGTGAGGCTGATCGCTTCTGGCAAAATAGACACTCAGCAAAAACTAGCCCTGCACAAAATACCGATTTCCGAAGTGATGTCCCCGGTGTCGGTCTTCCTGACAGAATCCGACGACCAAGACGTATTCGGCGCTTTATCCTTATTTCGCCAGCACAAAATTCGCTATTTGCCGATCGTCAATCAATTCGGCCACTTGGTAGGAGTGCTGACGCGGGAAAGAATTCGCCAAGTATTGCAGCCTTCCAACATTCTCAAATTGCGGCGGGTAGCAGAATTGATGACTACGCCAATTACAGCGCCCCACACCAGCTCGCTCAAAAGCATAACCGAACTGATGTCAGAGCATCAAGTCAGTTGCGTAGTCATTACAAAAAACAAAGAATTAACAATGGAGAAGCCCAAAGATGACCATACCTCCATTTTTCACTATTCCTTTCACCAACCCCTGGGAATTCTTACCGAATACGACATCGTGCAAGCACAGTTTCTCGAACTGAATTTCGAGCAAACCCTAGCTCAAAAAGTGATGAGAACTCCCCTGCAATTTCTGCAACCTTCCGATTCCCTGTGGACGGCGCACAAACAAATGCAGCAGCAACAAGTGCAGCGGTTGGTCGTGTGCGGGGGGCGCGGTGAACTGTTGGGAATTATTACTCAAACCAGCTTGCTCAGAGTCCTCGATCCGACAGAAATGTACCGAGTTGTCAAACAGTTGCAGCAGTCGGTTTATCAACTGCAAGCGGAAAAATTGGAACTGCTGCAAAGCCGCAATGCCAAATTGGAACAGCAGGTGCGCGAACGGACGGCCAAACTCCACGAACAGGTGCAGCGCGATCGGCTGTTAACTCAAATCTCCTTGCGGATTCACCAATCCTTAAACCTCGAAGAAATTCTCCACGCCAGCGTCGATGAAGTCCGGCAAGTTTTGCACGCCGACAGAGTAGCCATCATGCGTTTGGAGTCGAGCAATTTCGGCATTGTCGTGGCAGAATCCGTTGCCCCCAAGTGGTCTTCTATGTTGGGGGAAATCCTGCCGGATAATATTTGGCAAGAATCAGCAACGGTGATCGAACAGGAAATTTATGCCATCCCAGACATCGATCGAGCCAGTTTGAGTGCCGAAAAATATGCGCGATTCCAGCAAGCGCAAATCAAAGCTTATTTGATTGTACCAATTTTGCAAGACGGCAATTTGTGGGGGATGATGTGCGTCCATCAGTGCTCCAAATCCCGGCAGTGGCAGCCTTCGGAAGTGGATTTGCTGCTGCAACTAGCAACTCAAATCGCGATCGCCATTCAGCAAGCCCAACTCTACCAGCAAGTACAAAATCTCAACACCGACCTCGAACGCCAAGTCCAAGAACGCACCGCCGAATTGCAGCAAAAAGTTCACGAACTCCAGCATTTAAACGTTCTCAAAGATGAATTCCTCAGCACAGTTTCTCACGAACTGCGCACGCCTTTAGCTAATATGAAAATGGCTATTCATATGCTGAGAATTTCTACCACACCAGACCGTCGCCAAATTTATTTAGAAATTTTAGAAACAGAATGTACTAGAGAAACCGATTTGATTAATGCTTTGCTCGATTTGCAGCGGCTCGAAGCAGCAGCTTGTCCGATCGATCTCGAACCAGTAAACTTAGAAGTCTGGCTGCCTACTATTATCGACCCGTTCTACACCCGCGCCCACAACCGCCACCAGCATTTACAAGTAGAGTGCGATCGCCACCTTCCCACGATCAATTCCAACCGCGCTAGTCTGGCACGAATTTTAGCAGAACTCCTCAACAATGCCTGCAAATATACTGCCAATGACGGCGAAATTTATCTAAAAGTTGAGTGCAAAAAGGGAGATAGCGAAGATGGAGGACAAGGCAAAAAATCTCGACAAACAAGTGCTCTGGCTTCCGAAATCCAATTTAGACTCAGCAATCAATCGTCCATTTCGATACAGGAATTGCCTCGAATTTTTGAGAAATTTTATCGAGTTCCCAACGCCGATCCCTGGAAACAAGGAGGTACAGGTTTGGGTTTAGCTTTGGTTGAAAAACTTGTCGAACAGTTGCAGGGAAAAATTGAGGTTGAAAGCAGCAATGGCTGGACTAATTTTACCGTCACATTTCCTACTGAGCCGGATGGGAATTAGTCCGTCATCAATCGATTTGAGATTTGAGATTTGATATCGAATCCGCTTGCTAATCGGAATGATATAAACGGAGGACACGGCAGTGCCATGTCCCTACTCCGATTAATTGTAGGGACACAGCAGTGCCGTGTCCCTACGGGGATATTGAATGTACCTCATAAACCTGCAATCTGCTGTATAAACGGAGGACACGGCACTGCCGTGTCCCTACTCCGATTAATTGTAGGGACACAGCACTGCCGTGTCCTGATTGTAGGTAATATTACTTCTGATACAACCAGAATTGATATCACTCTTTTTTAGGAGCTAGTTTGCGGATGCTAGACGGTATTGGTGAAAGATTCAAATATTCATTTTTCTCTTCCACAACTGATGATTTAGATGCTTGATACTTCTTGCCTTTTGTGGCGTAATTAGCAACTGTTCCCAAGCAGGGTATGCCAAAATTTTCTAATTGACTGAAAACTTTTTTGACTACAGAAAACTTGACCTGACGAATTGTTACAACCATCAGTATTCCATCTGTGCGTGCAGCTAAAAAATTCGCATCTTTACTGTCAACCAGCGCCGGCGTATCGTAGATAACCAAGTCAAATGTTGCCTGAAGTTCCTCCATTAAATACTGCATTGCAGATGAGGCAAGCCGTCTGGCAGTACCAGGAACCGGAAGACCGGCAGTTAATACAAAAAGATTATCTACGTCGGGCGATCGCTGGATCATTTCATCCGGTTCGTTTTTATTGTCGAGCAAGTTGCTCAATCCTTTGATATTTGGCAATCCCAACAGCAAATGCAGGCTGGGCGAATGCAAGTTCGCGTCTACTAACAGCACTCGCTGACCCGCCAGCGCGGCCACGTGAGCTAAGTTTAAAGCAACAGTAGATTTGCCTTCGCCAACTGTAGCCGAACCAACTGCCAAAGAGCCGATCGTTCGATTTGAAGAAAGAAAGCGGATATTAGTATAAAGAGTGTCAAAAGCTTCTATAAATTCCGAAGCATTTTTATTATTGCGCTCTTTCCCTTCCAGATAAGCATAGGCATTAGCAATAGAAGGCGGAAACTTTTTCGCATTTTTGTAAAGAGGAATTGCTCCCAATAAAGGCGCATCAACGGCATCTTTAACGTCATCAGGAGAGTAGAAAATATTGCGGAACTTTTCCATGAGAATCGCCACTGCCAAACCCAACACGAGTCCCCCAAAAAGTGCCATCACCAATTTGTTTGTACTTTTCGAGGCAACTGGAATCAAGTTTCCCTTTGGATCTCGCGGTATCTGCGGTTCAGAAATAATTTCCCAAGGTATTTGGCTTTGAGCTGCTTGAACGCGCAAACTTTCCCGCTGGCCTAAAAGTTGATCGCGGGTGCGGGCGGCGATGTCTAATTGCTGTTGCAGTTCGTTGTAGCGGCGGGCTATGCTGGGAAATTCTCTGGCTTGTCGGGTCAAATTGTTTTTAGTTTGGCCGATCGCCTGACTGCGAGCTTCTAAAACTTGAACTTGGTTGGCAGTATCAACCAATTGTTTGATCAAGCCTATGCGAATCGAATTTTGAAAATTCTGAACTTTAGAATTGGCTTGAGTGCCAACTAAATTTTGCCCCAAAATTCTCTCAGTTTGCTTGTTGAGCAAATCTATTAAGTTTGCCCGCTTGCGTTCTAAAGCTTCCACTATCGGGTTGGCAGATTTAAAACGAGCTGTTTCTACAGCAATCTGACCTTCTACTTCCTTAACCTTGGTCAGCAACTCTTTATATTGAGGCTCTTCGCTTAAAGCTGAAGCGGCAATAGCTTCATTTGGTGTAAAATCTAATTGTTTTTGCAAGTTAGCGTACAGTGTTTTTTGTTCCTGCAACAGCCTTTGAGTTTCTAACTCTAAAGTTTCTACGGTGCGAACTTGCACGATCAATTGCGCGCCTTGTTCTTTAGGATCGGTAATCTTTTGCTGCTGCTGTATCACCTGTAACTCCGACTTTAGGCCGTTTACGCGCTTGCTGAGTCCGGGAAGCTGCTCTTCAATAAACTTAACACCTTCACCAATCCGACTCTTGCGTTCGTCAAGGCTATACTTTAAATATTTCTTTTTAGTTTCTTTTAAAACTAACTCAATTAATTGAGGGTCTTGCCCGATGAAGCGAACTTCCAAAATTTTAGTGATCGTCAGCTCATTTTCTCCGACGCGCAAAATGACTAATCCTTTTTTAAGAAGTTCATCCGTAAATTCTGGATACTTTTTTTGGACTTGTTTCGCAATAGCCGACAGCATTTGAGGACTCTGGAGAATTTGAAGTTGAGTTGCGTAGTCCAAACTAAAAAATTCTCGATTAGGCACTGCCCCTCCCTCCGCGCGATTGGCGAGGGTAGCGGGGTCAGCAATTCGAGCCTCCGTTGTCACGGGTTCCACTAGCATCCGAAAATCGCCTTGATATGTTTTCTTACCTCCCTTAATCTGATAAACAATTCCACCGCCTGCTAGACCGATAATCCCAATAATGATTAGGGATTTTCGCGCCAAAGTCCTAAACAACGGCTTTAGATTCAATCCTTTCGCAGGCGGCGCGCCTGACTCTTCTCCCTCGTCAACGGAAAATTGCTGCACCTGTCTGTTCTGGTTGCTAATTGGTACGATAGGAGAGTCCTGTTCTGTTTCCATGTTGACCTCTTGGATATTTTGGCGGTAAAATCAGTTCTGTTCTGCGAGCCTTGTGGTTGATACTTTCACCCTTGACTTAAGGATATCACAGGAGATTCTTGGTTGGTCAATGCCCTTTCCTTCTAATAGTTCTCACTACTTTCACATAGTATACAAAAATAACTAAATTCTGATGTTGTGCCTGATGCCAAACTTTTTTTATTAACCCAAGAGATAGTTGTATCCGACTGCATTTCTGTCTGCTGTGCTGTGCTTGTATTTAGGGTTTCTGGGCGGTTATGCAACTTTTTGGGTGTCGTGGAGTTTCGCCGCAGGTGGCGTCGTAACTTTACCAAAATTTTACAATTTGCCGCAAACCTCAGCCGCCGATCGCGCTGGTATTCCCGATCGTCTATTATGACATTTTTCGGTTCGCCGTCAACAGCAGCAGCACCTGTTAACTTATCCGCGAACTGACCGACTAAAAATTTGGCCATTTTCCATGTACATATAATTAGCAACATTCAGCAGATTTTGGGAGCGGCAACTAATCGAATCAATTTGCTGCAAAACTGTCTCTTGTTTTAACGATCGAGTTTTTGATGAGCTGGATGATTGCTGGAGTTTATACAAATAATCGCGCCCCAAATATTATCACGAACAAATCACCAAATGCGAAACCGACATAAAAATTAATAATCTGTAAATTCAAAGTCGATCGGCTATAAGAGAAAAACTCAAGCCTTCTGGGTTTGGCTACCCGGGCGGATTGCATTCAGCAATGTTATGTTTTTTCGTCAAAAAAACAGTCATCTACTTACACTATAAAAGAAAAGGGAAAAAAAAGTGTGCAAGTGATGCAATGGGTGATTGCTAGATATCTAGTCATAATTAATTGTTTGTAGTTGTCATTGGATATTCCTGAAAACTTACTGATCTTGTGCTTTCTTCTCTCGAAGTTTCAACAAAATTTCTGCATGAACTTCGCGGGTAATCGGATAAAAATATGTGAGAATCATACCACAAATTAAAGCAATTGTGGGCAGTGGCCCGATCGCAAATCGAATCGCAAACAGTGCAGAATCCGGCTGTAGTGGTGGCGCTTGTCCCTGAACTGTGGGGAGAAATCCAGCTACTTCTAAAGCTTGTCCCACCAACCACAAACCGATCGCCAAACCAATTTTTTGCAGCAACACCATAAACGAATAGAACACACCTTCGCGTCTTTGTCCTGTTTGGAGTTCGTCGAGTTCAATCACATCCGGTATCATCGACCAAGGTACTAAATAAGCAGTAGAAACTCCGACACCCGCCATGACTGCTAACACGTACATCTGAACTATTTGTCCTGGTTGCAAAAAGAACAATCCCGCTTGGGCGATAATCCACAAACTCATGCCCATAAAATATACGGCTTTCTTGCCGTACTTCTGGCTGACTCTACTCCAAACAAACAACATAGCGAGTGCAGTACCTTGAACCGCGATCGCAGTCTGGGTAAAAGTTGCGGGCGGCAGTTTCATCCAGTTGATGACAAAATAGGGCAAAATAGAAGCAGTTAATTGCACTCCCAGCCAAGAACAAAGATAAATTCCAATTACGTACAAAAAAGGGCGATTGTTAAATGCAATGCGTAACTGTTCTTTCAGCGGCAAGGATGTGGAATTATCTTCTACTGGATGTTCTTGCAGTTGAGATAAGACGTGTTTGCGGGTTCC
>JANNOR010000242.1:0-10837 GCA_031399265.1 Cyanobacteria bacterium SOY_34_metabat_3
CAACAATACTGCGACAATTTTGTTGTGTGCTGCTGCTTCGATCGCGGCGATAATTGTCGGCGTTGTCACGGCGAGATGGGTGACTAAACCGATTTTATCTTTGAACGATGCTGCGAAAAATATTGCTCAAGGTGAATGGGGAAAAAGTGTCATAATTAACCGCGATGATGAAGTCGGGGAACTTGCTAATTCATTTAATAGTATGGCGGCGCAACTCCAAGTATCCTTCACAGAAATGCAAGCTTTGAATGCCGAATTGTCTGAGAGTGAAAGTCGGCTGAACCAAATTTTAGAAGCGGTTCCGGTCGGGATATTTGTCGCCGATTCTAGTGGCAAACCTTATTATGTTAATTCTCGCGCCCAGGATTTATTAGGTAAAGGTATCATCACTACTACTTCTGAGGAAATTAGCGAGATTTATCAAGCTTATGTTGCCGGTACTGACGAAATCTATCCGGTAGAAAAAGAGCCAATTGCTAATGCTTTTAAAGGGGCGAGCGTTAACGTTGATGATATGGAAATTCGCCAGCCAGACAGGATTATTCCGATCGAGGTTTGGGGAACGCCCATCTATGATGATAAAGGGAAGGTGAGTTATGCGATCGCAGCTTTTGCGGACATCACTCAACGCAAACAAGCCGAAAAATTGGTAGCGGAATACAACCGCACTCTCGAAGTCGAAGTCACTGAAAGAACCCAAGAACTCAAAACAGCGTTAGAAAACCTGCAAACCACCCAGGATGAGCTGATTCAATCCGAAAAAATGGCGGCTTTAGGTCAATTAGTCGCCGGAGTTGCTCACGAATTGAATACTCCGCTGGGTGCAATTCGATCGAGCGCTGGAAATATGACTAAATTTTTGGGTCAAACTCTCACCAACTTACCTTCACTTTTTCAGTCGCTTTCCCCCGCAGAATCTGAAAAATTTGGAGAACTAATGTATCGCTCGCTACAAAAAGATATGACTTTAACAGCTAAAGAAGAAAGGAAGTTAAAGCGGGCTTTAATTAGTCAACTCGAAGGTGAAGACATTGACGAAGCGGATGATATCGCCGACACCTTGGTAGATATGGGGATTTACGAGGCCGACGATTTTTTATCTCTGCTGCAAAACGTCGATCGCGATCGTATCTTAGAAATGGCTTACAAACTCTCAGAAATCCAGCGAGGAACCCAAACAATTAATACCGCAGCCGATCGGGCTTCTAAAGTCGTCTTCGCCCTAAAAACCTATGCCCGTTACGACTCATCAGAAGCGATGGTTCAATCTAATATAACTGAAGGCATAGAAACCGTACTCACCCTATATCAAAACAACCTCAAACACGGCGTAGAAGTGCACCGCAACTTCTCAGAAATACCACCCGTGATGTGCTATGTAGACCAACTAAATCAGGTATGGACAAATCTAATTCACAACGCCCTGCAAGCGATGGATAATCAAGGCACATTAACTCTAGATATCCTTCAGTTCGGCAACGATATCAAAGTCAGCGTTACCGATAGTGGCAAAGGAATTCCGCCAGAAGTCATGCCCAAAATATTCGCTCCCTTCTTTACGACTAAACCCCCCGGAGAAGGCAGCGGTTTGGGCCTCGATATAGTCAGAAAAATAGTTGACAAACATCGCGGTAAAATAGAAGTTGAATCAGTTCCCGGCAAAACTACCTTTACAGTTGTTCTGCCTGTCAACCTTCCGCAAACAATTAGTGAAACCAGCCAAAATGTCTAAACCGATCATCCTGTGCGTTGACGACGAAAAAGTAGTCTTAAAAAGCCTCAAAACCCAACTAAAATCAGCCTTTGGCAATGCTTACGTTTATGAGATGGCGGAAAGTCCCGCCGATGCTTTAGAGTTAATTGATGAATTTAATGACGATGAGATTTCGCTGATCTTGATTGTATCAGATTGGTTGATGCCAGGAATGAAAGGAGATGAATTTCTAATTCGCGTCCATCAAAAATTCCCGAACATAGTAAAGATTATGCTGACCGGTCAAGCCGATGAAGTAGCCGTGAACAGGGCTTTTCACGAAGCCAACCTCCATCGGTGCTTGCCGAAACCTTGGTCAGAATCAGAACTAATCGACACCATTAAAACGGCCTTATCGCTATGAGCAAACAAGTCATTATTTGCGTTGACGATGAAAAAACTATTCTCAAAAGTCTTAAAACAGAATTAAAAGAGGCTTTAGGCAATACTTATCAAATTGAGATTGCCGAAGGAGGTAAAGATGCCTTAGAGTTAATTGCTGAATTGCTCGCAGACGGGTATGAAATCCCTTTAATTATCTCCGATTACGTGATGCCTGACATGAAAGGAGATGAATTGTTGCGGCTAGTTCACGAACTTTCTCCCAAAACTCTCAAGGTGATGCTAACCGGTCAGGCGACTATTGAGGCGGTAGGAAATGCGATCAAATACTCCAAGCTCTACCGCTATATCGGCAAACCTTGGCAAACAGAAGACTTAAAATTGACGGTGACAGAAGCCGTCCACAGCTACAGTCAAGATAAGAAACTAGCAGAACAAAATGCCGAACTTCGTAAAATCAATCAGGAGTTAGAAGTTGCCTTATCACAGCAATTAAAATTAACAGAAGCTGCTAAACGCTTTGTACCGAATGAATTTGTCTCGCTGCTAAGCCACCATAGCTTGAGCGACGTTCAACTCGGCGACAGCGTGGAAAAAGAAATGTCAATATTGTTTTCCGATATTCGGGATTTTACGGCCCTTTCTGAGCTGATGACACCGCAGGAAAATTTCAATTTTATTAATTCCTATTTGAGTATAATGGAGCCAAGCATTATTAAAAATCACGGCTTTATTGATAAATATATTGGCGATGCAATTATGGCTTTGTTCGGTCACAGTGCAAGCGATGCCGTCAAGGCCGGAATTGCTATGCTGCACAGTCTCGACGAATACAATCAACATCGTATTAGTTGCAGCTACGCACCTATTAAAATTGGGATTGGCATCAATACGGGTTCATTGATGTTAGGAACAGTTGGGTCAACTAACAGGATGGACAGTACGGTGATTGGCGACGCGGTGAATTTAGCCTCGCGGGTGGAAAGCTTGACGAAAAGTTACGGGGTGTCGATGTTGATTAGTGAAAATACTTTTTTTGAGTTGAGCGATAGTGCAAATTACGCAATCCGAAATATTGGCTGTGTTCGAGTCAAAGGTAAATCAGATTTGGTGACGATTTACGAAGTGTTTGATGCCGATGCACCAGAACTAAAAGAGGGTAAGTTAGCAACTTTGCCCGTATTTTTAGAAGCACTGTACAACTACGCTGCTGCTAAACATCAAGAAGCGGCCGAACTGTTTGCTGATTGCGTGCGCAAGAATCCCCTGGATAAGGTGGCGCAAAATTATCTGCAACGCTGTCAGGAAATGCAGGTAATTTTGTCCCAAAGTCCCTCGAATTTTATTTAAGATAATTCTGGACGCAAAAGCTATCAATAAACCGGGAATAACAACGAAAATTATGTGTTTTAGTCAAAAATATCAACTCAAAAACCCGACTTCTTTAGTTGGTGGGTGAGAAACCGGGTTTCTCGGAAAAATCCTGAGTTCAGTAACGAGAAATACACTCAGAAACCAGGCCGTCCGAAAGAATAGAACAGTCTAAGTTGGTCGCAAGTGAGAGTATGTTGGCAAATCAGTTTAACTGCGGTAAAATAGTCATTTTAATTGACAGCTCTAAAAAATAACCCAATATAGTTTAAGAATCATGAACAGCCAGCAAATAGCTCCACCAGCGGCGAATATTCTTGTAGTTGACGACACTCCAGCTAATTTGCGCCTCCTCGCTGGGATTTTGACGCAACAAGGGTACAATGTTAGACCCGCACGGGATGGAAACCAAGCTCTATCAATTGCTCAAAGCGTTGCTTTGGATTTGATCTTGCTGGATATTAATATGCCGATAATGGATGGCTATGAAGTGTGCGAAAAGCTGAAAGCGGACGCGAACACTCGCGCCATACCCGTTATCTTCATCAGTGCTTTGAGCGATGTGCTGGATAAAATCAAAGCTTTTGGTGTCGGCGGAGTAGACTACATTACCAAACCTTTTCAAGTAGAAGAAGTCTTGGCTCGCGTCGAAACTCACTTGAGTTTGCAGAACCTGCAAAACAATCTGCAATCAAGAAATGATGAGCTAGCTAAATCTAATGAAAGATTGAATGCTGCTTTGCTAGAATTAAAAGCTACTCAAACTGAGCTGGTGCATTCGGAAAAGATGGCTGCTTTGGGACAATTAATAGCAGGAATTGCTCACGAAATTAATACTCCCCTAGGAGCAATACGCTCTTCGGTGGGGAACAGTTTTAAGTTTTTAAATCAATCGCTGGAGGAGTTACCTGCACTGTTTCAATCTTTATCTCCAGAAGAATCGGAAAATTTTGCAGCCTTACTCAATAGGTCGCTCCAAGAAAAACCAAGTTTCTCTGCGAAAGAAGACCGCAAAGTGAAGAGGTTGTTAGTGCAGCAATTAAAATCGGAAAAAGTGGCAAAAGCCGAGGATGTGGCTGATACAATTGTGGATATGAGAATTTATAACAAAATAGAGGATTTTTTGCCGCTGTTAAAAAGACCTAATAGTTTAGATATTTTAGAAATAGCTTATAAAATTTCGGGTGTGCAAAGAGGTATGCAAACCATAGAAACAGCAGCAGATAGAGCAGCAAAAATAATATTTGCTCTCAAAGAATACACGGGAGGAAAACCGTTGAGCGAGAAGAGCTTAGCCAAGATAGGTGATGGCATAGAAACGGTGTTGACTCTCTATCACAATCTAATCAAACGCGGAGTAAATATAGTGCTGAATTGTTCTGAAGTACCGCCTGTACTTTGCTATCCTGACGAGCTCAATCAGGTGTGGACAAATATTGTGCACAATGCTTTGCACGCTATGGACTATCAAGGTACTTTAAGTATTGATGCGATCGAGGAAGGTGAGCAGATCAAGATTACGATGACCGATACGGGTAAGGGTATACCGCAGGAGATTCAACAGAAAATTTTTGAGCCGTTTTTTACGACGAAACCTTTGGGGGAAGGCAGCGGTTTAGGGCTACATATTGTTAAGCAAATAATTGACAAACATCAAGGTAAAATAGAAGTTGAATCAGTTCCCGGACAAACTACGTTTACTGTTTATTTACCGAGAAATTAGTGACAGAACGATGTCACGACTCTACGGATAGCTGTTTCTTATTTCTCCCGATTCCCAATTTCCTATTTTTCCTTTTGAATCAAAAATGCCTAAGCCAGTAATTTTATGTGTCGATGATGAAATCGCTGTATTGGAGAGTCTGAAAGCGCAGCTCAAGTCAGCTTTTGGGAGTGAATATTCTTATGAACTTGCGGAAAATGCGATCGAGGCTCTAGAAATGTTAGAGGAGTTTATTGAAGATGATATTCAAGTTCTGGTGATTGTATCAGATTGGTTGATGCCGGGGATGAAGGGGGACGAATTGTTGATTCGCATCCACCAAAAATTCCCTAATACCGTGAAAGTAATGCTGACGGGTCAAGCTGATGAAGCTGCTATTGCTAGGGTGAAAAAGGAAGCCAACCTGCATTCGTGTTTGTATAAGCCTTGGTTGGAATCTGAGTTGATTGAGATTATTAAATCTGGGCTGAAAATAAGATGAGCCAATCTGAATTTCCTGGGAATTATGATATCAATTCTGGCTGCGCTGGAATGATATAGAGGACACGGCAGTGGAATGATATAGAGGAGACGGCAGTGCCGTTTCCCTACCGTCATTAATTGTAGG
This sequence comes from Cyanobacteria bacterium SOY_34_metabat_3, assembly GCA_031399265.1. GTDB lineage: Bacteria > Cyanobacteriota > Cyanobacteriia > Cyanobacteriales > Microcoleaceae > Microcoleus. The sequence goes on from JANNOR010000242.1 coordinate 5,797, forward strand.
GAGACGGCACTGCCGTCTCCTGATTTCGGATAATATTAATAATTCCGATGTTACTGGATTTGATATGACATATTGCCGATCGCACTTCACGTCAAACTCCTGCTGCGCGGTTCGTTCAATAAATCCAAGTCTGCACAACTTTGCCGGTTAATTGCTGTCCCAACCAAGGCGTATTTGCCGATCGCGACTTCAGACTGTGCCCATCAACCGTCCAACTCATTTGCGGGTCAAACAAAATCAGCTCGGCAGAGACACCTGGTGCAACTGCGGCGGGTGTTTGTCCAAGACAAACGGCAGGCCCTGTACTCAAAACTCGCCACAGTTCCAAAGCCGAAAATTCGCCAGTTGCTACCAATGCGTGCCACAGCAAAGGCAAAGCTAATTCCAAGCCGATCGCCCCAGGCGGACTATCAGCAAAAGCAACGGTTTTTTCCTCATAGGTATGTGGGCTGTGGTCGATCGCGATCGCATCAATTACCCCATCTTTCACAGCTTGAATCAGGGCTAATTGGTCGCTCAGATTGCCCAACGGCGGTTCTAGGTGTAAATTCGGATCGTAAGGAAACGAAGTAGTCAGAGCATTTTTCCCGCCTTCGGAATCCTTGGCATTTCCTGAAATTGCGCCAGCATTTAACAGCAAGTGCATCCAAGTCACACTCGCCTGCACCGGCAAACCCCGCGCCTTGGCATCTCGAATTAATTCCACACTGCGGGCACAAGAAACGCGCATAATGTGAACCGGAGTTCCCGCAGATGCCACCAACTCCAGGATTGCCGCCAAAGCCGAAGTTTCCGCACTCGCCGGAATTCCCGGTAAACCCAAGCGCACCGACACCGCACCCTCCCTCGCCGCGCCCTTTCCGGCCAAAGTTCGATCGCACGGCCACAAAGCCACCGACTTGCCCAAAGGCTGGATATACTCAAGCAAACGCCTCACCAGAGCCGGATTAGACAGCGGCAAACCGTCCGCAAACCCAACTATCGCAGGGGATGCCAGCTCGCCCAAGTCTGCCATCTGCTGCCCTTTAACGCCCGCTGTCAGCGCGCCCCAAAAGTACAAGCGGGGAAGTCCGATCGGCAAATTGCGGATATGTTGCTGTAACAAAGCCAAACCGGCCAAATTGTCAACAGGCGGCGACGTGTCGGGCAAAATCGCTACTCGGGTAAAACCGCCAGCAGCAGCAGCCTGTATCAAGGATTCCAGGGTTTCTCGATCCTCAAAACCCGGTTCTCCGCTGTGACTGTAAATATCGGTTAATCCGGGCCCCAAAATCAGTCCCTGACAATCTCGGACTTCTGTGTCAGCGGGAAACTCGGTAATTTTTTCGTCAATAGCTGCGATTTTACCTTCGGTAATTAGAATATCAGCGATGCGATCGGTCTCTGAAACTGGATCTAGCACTCGTACATTTTGTAGCAGTTCGCGGTTCATAACTTACAATTCATAATCAAATCCGCCCTTCATCGGAATTATTCATCTCTCTTATCTCCCTCTGTGTTCTCTGCGTTCTCTGCGGTTAAATCATTCCGATCCAACCGGAAACGATATCAAACATAAAAATTCAAACATTTCACAACTTATATCATGTCGGGTAAAATAACGCTTATCAGGTTTGTAGTGAGGACTTCAGTCCTCACTACAAACCTATTTACAGTGCTCCGGCGGCTGTTTGGTCGAAAACGCTGCCGCTCAAATGAGTTGTGACGTTCATTGCTTGCAATACCGGCAAACCATCGGGGCCGTGGGGATAGTCAATGACGCTAACTGCTCCGTTTCCTTGTTTGAATTTCCAGAAGTGTTCTGGTTCTAAACCGAATAGGTGGCAGAGAATTGCTTTGTTGATGGCGTCATGAGCAACCACAATTCCAGTACCAGAAACTGATTGTACAATTTTTCGCCAATCTGCGATCGCCCGCGTCCAAACTTGCTCCAAATTCTCTCCTTCGGGCATTTGCACTGTTTCAGGAGATGTTTTCCATTCTTCCAGCAAACCCGGATAGGATTGTTCTATTTCTGATTCAAATTTTCCTTCCCAAAGTCCGTGACTGATTTCTCTCAATTCGTCGCGGAGTTGCAGTTGCAAATCGGTGTGATATTTGAGGATAATTTCCGCAGTTTCTTTCGGGCGCAGCATGGAACTGCTGATGGCAAAATCTAATTTTACATCTTTGAGAAATTCTGCCGCCCGCCGGGATTGTTCGCGGCCGTTGTCGTTGAGAGGTACGTCTATTTGTCCTTGAAATTTACCTGCTTTGTTCCAGTCTGTTTCGCCGTGACGTACCAGCAACAAGCGCGGGCCTCGGTGTCCGTCTCTCGGTTTTGGGAAAATTTCTCCGGTATGAGCTGTTAAATTTAGCGATTCTAATTGAACTGCTATTTTCTGTTTCTGCTCTCCTTTTTCGTCACTGGTAATCGGGGAAGTGCCAAAATTAATGACGCTAATTCCGCAATTTGACTGCTGAATAGATTGGTAGTAATCTGGGGTGATTTCCGAGGCTGTAGCGATGAGCGCGCGGTTGATGCCGTTGTGACCTACTACTAAGATTGTGCCATCCTGGTGGCGCGCTAAAAGTTCTTGCCAAAATTGGCGGGCGCTAGCAAAAACGGCTAATACTGGGAAGTGTTCGATTTCTCCGTCAGCAGAAGGGAGTTTCATCGAAAATTTGTCTGGCTGTTTTTGCCACTGCTGATATGCTTCGGGGAATTGGTCGATCGCATCTTGGCGCAGCATTCCTTCCCACAATGGCAAATCGATTTCCATCAATTTATCAGTTGGCTGGAGTTGTGGCGGATTTGTCAAGCGCGACAGGATGATTTCGGCTGTTTCTTTGGCTCGTTGCAGGGGACTTGTATAGGCAGCATCAAACCCGATACTGCTGAGCGTGTCGCCTACTTGCAGAGCTGCGCTGCGCCCTGCTTCTGTCAAAATTGATTTATCGAGGCGGCCTTGGATGCGTCGCTCTTGATTGTAGGTGCTTTTGCCGTGACGGACTAAGATAATTCGAGTCATTCGATTTTAGATTTTAGATTTTAGATTTTAGATTTAGCCTGTTACCTCGCTGCGGGTGCGCGGTGCGTACCGATGCACAGTCTTCGGGTGCGAGGCGAGGCTCGTCAAAAAGATTAGTCAGTGAAATTTTACCAGTTAGCGGGATACTCTCGGCTGCAACCTCCTATGATTAGAGACAGGAAAGATTTAGGTACGGATTCGCGCGGGACGGAAAAGCTAGGATGACAGTGAAGCGGGTATTTTTAGGTATTTTAACGGCGATCGCGATCGCCCTGGTCGGTTTATCTTTACTTGCTAGTTGGAACCAGCCACAAATTCAAAGCCGGCTGGAACTCTACCAGACGAATTTGTTGCTTCACGCCTCGGAGTGGCAACCTGAAAGTAATCAAAGTGCTAATTTAAGTTCGGCGCGCAACAATATTGTCGGTGCAGATCCTTTAACTACGGCTTTGACGCAATATCAAGAAGCGCGAGATTCGACTCGGAAAACTATCGAAAAAACTCAAGCACAATTTAAAGCAATTCAGTCTGCTATCGACTCCAAGTCGGAAGATGGTAATCTGAAAATTGCTCAACAAAAGGCTGTGGAAGAGTCTATCGAGCAACAATCAGCGCTGCAAAACGAACTTGACTTGCGCCTGGGAATTTTACAGGTTAGCAGCGACAAAACTGATGCGGCGCTTCAAACTTGGAACAATTTAGCCGATCGCTACAAAACCCAAATTGACAACGATCCTTCGGCGGCAACTGCTCAAGTTTTAACCGGAATTTGGAGCAATCCGGCTCAACTGCTGCCGGATGCCGAGCCGCGCATTCAAAAGTCTTTGGATGGTTGGTTTCGCTATCGCGCTCTCGCTCAACTTTACAAGCTGCAAGAACGTTCTAAAGAGCTGACGGCGCTGCAAGCAACAGAGCAAGTAACGGCTGAGCAAGCTGTAGAAAATTTGGCAATTATTGTCGGCATTCCGGCTATATCGCTCTGCATTGGCACGGTTTTGCTGGTTGGTTTAACTGTGCAGTGGCTGTTGCAACGAAAGCAGTTAGATGCAGCAGGTTCGGGGCCGCTGTTGGCGCGAAATGCGAGCTTGAGTTGGGATGTGCCTTGGGATGGCGAGATTGTTTGGCAGGTGCTGGTGGTCGGCTTTTTCTTTGTCGGGCAAATCTTGATTCCCTATTTGTTGCTGCCAGTTTCTCTGGCTGTTTTGAAACTGAATCCTGCTAGTTTTGACCCGCGCGAAAAGGCTTTTTATATCTTTGCTACTTATTTGTTACTGTCGGCTGGGGGGCTTTCAGTTCTGTATTTTTCGGTGAAGTCTTTTTTGCCTTTGCCTGATGGTTGGTTTCGGGTTAATTGGCGGGGAAATTGGTTTTGGTGGGGGTTTGGCGGCTATTTTGTAGCTCTGCCTTTAGTGGTTGTGGTGTCGCTGATCAATCAGCAGTTATGGCAGGGACAAGGTGGCAGCAATCCGATTTTGCCGATCGTCCTTGAAGGTAGGGATAACGTGGCTTTGGCGGTGTTTTTCGGCACTGCCGCGATCGCCGCTCCGGTTTTTGAGGAAATTGTGTTTCGGGGCTTTCTACTGCCTTCTCTGACTCGCTATTTGCCTGTTTCCGCGGCGATCGCAGCTTCGGCTTTCTTGTTTGCAGTCGCTCACTTGAGCGTCTCGGAGATTCTGCCTTTGGCGACTTTGGGTGCGGTTTTGGGGTTTGTGTACACGCGATCGCGCAATCTCCTCGCTCCCATGCTTCTCCACAGTCTTTGGAATAGCGGAACTCTCCTGAGTCTGTTTCTTTTGGGCGGCGGCGCGAGTTAATTCGGGCGGTTGTTAATAATTGTGAATTAAGCTTGCTTTTTGCACAAGTTTGAGGGGGAGAGAGTTCTTACCCGAAATCAGGACACGGCAGTGCCGGTTGGCGACAAATGATAGCGGGATGGGCAAGGCCATGGCGGGGAGGCAAAATAAATGACGCGGACCCGAGATGATATTGAAACACCAAAGTGGGATTTAAAAGGAAAAAAATGTTTTTTA